>PNLC01000293.1 GCA_013822885.1 Bradyrhizobium sp. | reverse complement strand
AACGCGGCCGGAAAAGCGGGCTTCGTCGAACGGCGTGTTCTTGCATTGCGACTTGAGATCGGCGGGATCGAGCACCCAGGGCGTATCGGGATCGATCACCACGAGGTCGGCCGGGGAACCCGCGCGCAACGTGCCGCCGGGGAGGCCGAGCAGTTCCGCAGGCCGGGTCGACATCGCCCGGATCAGCGTCTTGAAATCCATCTCGCGATTATGGATCAGCCGCAGCGCCGCCGGCAGCATGGTCTGCAGCCCGACCGCGCCGCTGGCCGCTTCCGCGAACGGCAGTCGCTTCACCTCGACGTCCTGCGGATTGTGATCGGACATCACCACATCGATCAATCCTGAGGCGAGCGCCGCAACCAGCGCGAGGCGGTCTTCCTCCGTGCGCAGCGGCGGCGACAGTTTCAGGAACGTACGATAAGGGCCGATGTCGTTCTCGTTCAGCGTGACGTGGTTGATCGACACCGAGGCGCTGACATCGAGGCCGGCGTCGCGCGCGCGCTTGAGGATCTCCAGCGACTCGATCGAGGATAGCGAGGCCGCGTGATAGCGGCCGCCCGTCAGCGCCACGAGTCGCATGTCGCGCTCGAGCATCACGGCTTCGGCCGCGTTGGGAATGCCGATCAGGCCAAGCCTCGTGGCGAATTCGCCCTCGTTCATCACGCCTTCGCCGACGAGGTCAGGGTCCTCGGTGTGATGCACGATCAGCGCATCGAAATCGCGGGCATAGGTCAGCGCCCGGCGCATCACCTGCGCGTTGGTGACGCTCCTGTCGCCGTCGGTGAAGGCAACGGCGCCAGCGGCCTTCAACAGGCCGATCTCCGTCATCTCCTGGCCGCCCATGCCTTTGGTCAGCGCTGCCATCGGATGGATGTTGACGATCGCGGTGTCGCGGGCGCGGCGCAGCACGAAATCGACCGTCGCAGAGTTATCGATAACCGGCGAGGTATCCGGCTGGCAGATGATGGTGGTGATGCCGCCCGCGGCGGCGGCCAGGCTTGCGGAGGCAAAGGTTTCACGGTGGCTGGCGCCGGGCTCGCCGACAAAGGCGCGCATGTCGATCAGCCCGGGGGCGACGATCTTGCCGGCGCAATTGATGATGTCGGTGCCTTCGGGCACGCCGGCGGCGCCGATGCCGCGCTTGGAGTCGCGGATCATGCCATCGGCGATCAGCACGTCGCCGGGGCCGTCGAGATCCCTCGAGGGGTCGACGACGCGCGCATTGGCGAGCAGGATCGGGCGTCGGTCAGTCAGCATATCTAAGCGTTCGGCAGGTTGCGGGCGAGCGCCTCGAGCACCGCCATCCGCACCGCCACTCCCATTTCCACCTGTTCACGGATCAGCGATTGCGCGCCGTCCGCCACGATCGAGTCGATCTCCACGCCGCGGTTCATCGGCCCCGGATGCATTACCAGCGCATCCGGTTTGGCGTAAGCCAGCTTCTTCTGGTCGAGACCGAAATAGTGAAAATACTCGCCCGTAGACGGCACGAAGGAACCGTTCATCCGCTCGCGCTGCAGCCGCAGCATCATCACGATGTCGGCGCCATTGAGTCCTTCGCGCATGTCGCGCGCCACCTCGACGCCCATCCGCTCGATGCCGCGCGGCAAGAGCGTGGAGGGTGCCACGACGCGGACCCGGGCGCCCATGGTGTTGAGCAGCAGGATGTTGGAACGCGCCACGCGCGAATGCATCACATCACCGCAGATCGCGATGACGAGGCCTTCCAGCCGCCCCTTGTTGCGTCGGATGGTCAGCGCGTCCAGCAGCGCCTGCGTCGGATGTTCGTGCGCGCCGTCGCCGGCATTGATCACGGAACCGTCAACCTTGCGCGCCAGCAGTTCCACCGCGCCGGAGGCGTGGTGGCGCACCACCAGGATGTCCGGATGCATGGCGTTGAGCGTGACGGCGGTATCCATCAGCGTCTCGCCCTTGCGGATCGAGGACGAGGATACCGACATGTTCATGACGTCGGCGCCCAGCCGTTTTCCCGCCAGTTCGAACGAGGACTGGGTCCGCGTCGAGGCTTCGAAAAACAGGTTCACCTGGGTGCGACCGCGCAAGCTGGTGCGCTTCTTGTCCACCTGGCGGTTGAGCTCGACATATTCCTCGGAAAGGTCGAGCAGGCCGGTAATATCGGCAGCGGAAAGCCCCTCGATTCCCAGCAGATGCCGGTGCCCGAGGACGAAGGTCGATTTCGATGCAGGGGTCATTAAAGCCAGAGCTATAGGGAGAGATGCCCTGCAGGGCAAGCGTCAAATCCCCTGTCCGGACTTATCCACTAAGGCTTCCGCGACAGGGTAAACGCCCTCGCAAGGTATTGCCCGCCGCAGGTTTCGGCTAGAATGACCGGATCGGCGAGCGCTTGCTTCGGGCCATGGAAAAATTGAGGCATTTCATTCAATCCGTTCGGATCGTGTCGCTGATGCTGCTGATGACGGTCGCATTGCTGGCGGGCATCGGCCTCGCAGCCTCGCCTGCAGCGGCGGAGAAACGCGTCGCGCTCGCCATCGGCAACGATCTCTATCCAAATTTGCCCGCAGACCGGCAGCTCAGGAAGGCCGCCAACGACGCCACCACGATCGCGGAGACGCTGAAGTCGCTCGGCTTCGAGGTCATCGTCGGCACCAATCTCAGCCGTCAGGCGATGGTCGACAAGCTTGCCGAGTTCACCGCACGGCTGCAGCCGGGCGACACCGCCGCGCTGTTCTTTGCCGGGCACGGCGTGGCGATCGGCGGCGTCAACTATTTGATCCCGAGCGATGTGCCGGCCGTGACCGAGGGCGCCGAAGCGCGCGTGCGCGGCGCCTCGCTCGCCGAGCCCGATCTGATTGCGGAGTTGCAGGCAAGATCGGTTCGGGTGGCGCTGCTGGTGATCGATGCCTGCCGCGACAATCCGTTTCCGCGCGCCGCCGGCCGTTCGATCGGCAACACGCGGGGACTGGCCGATGCCAAGCCCGCGCGCGGCATCTTCACGCTTTACTCCGCGGGCATCGGCCAGACTGCGCTGGATCGGCTCGGCGGGAACGACACCGCTCACAACTCGGTCTTCACGCGAATCTTCGCCGAGCAGTTGAAGCGGCCGGAATTGCATCTCGGCGATCTCGCCGTCGAGGTACGCGAACGGGTCGCCGAACTGGCGCTGAAAGCGACCGACGAGCGCGGCCAGCCGGCCCCGCACGAGCAGACGCCGGCCTATTACGATCAAACCCTGGGCGGCCGCATCTATCTCGCGGGGCTCTCGACCGCCAGTCGGCCGCCCGAACTGGCCGCGATGTCGGTGCCGCCGCCCACGGTTCCGGCGGTGGCGGAACGCGCCGCGGTGCGACCACAGCGTCCGTCCGCGCTTGGCGAAAGCTGCGCGCGCAACGGCAGTGAGACCTATTGCGTCAGTTCGGTGCTGAAGCCGCAGTTCGGTAACTCCTACGGCCCGGAGAACCTTTTCAGGGGGCCGGCCAGCAACGCATGGGTGGAAGGCCAGCAAGGCAACGGCGTGGGGGAGTGGATCACGGTCGAATTCGAGGGGATGCGCACCGTGCGCTCGATCGTCGTTCGCAACGGCTACCAGAAGAGCAGCGACATCTTCGGAAAGAACAACCGCGTGCGGCATTTGCGTGCGGTATTCTCGCAAGGCGAGACCCAGACGCTGACGCTGCAGGATCGAAACGGATCGGACACCCTGACGCTACCGAAGCCGATCAAAGCCTACTGGGTCAAGTTCATCATCGATGATGTCTGGGCCGGCAACAGATACACCGACACGGCGATCACGAAGCTGGTGGTCAATTCGGAGCCGGCGCAGTGATCCGGAGAAAGTTTCCCGCGCCTGTTGCGAGATGGATGCTATTTGCTGCGATCTCCGCTGCTTGTATACTGTCGAGCGTCGCTGCTCAGGCACAAAAAATGCCGGCCGGTTTCGTCTATCTGCGCGATGTCGATCCGACCATCATTCAGGACATGCGCTACGCCGGCTCGAACAATTTCGTCGGCCGGCCGTTGAGAGGCTATGACGCCGCTGAATGTGTGGTGAAGCGCGAAGTCGGCGCGCTGCTGAAGAGCATCCAGGAAGAACTCGCGCTGCAGAACCTGTCGCTGAAAATGTTCGATTGCTACCGCCCGACGCGCGCGGTCGCCGACATGGTGGCGTGGTCGCGCGACGGCCGGGAAACGCCGGCGCAGAAGCGCTACAATCCGGCGTTCAGCAAGGCCGACCTGTTTCGGCTGGGCTACATCGCGACCCATTCGGGTCATTCTACCGGTGCCGCGCTCGACCTCAGCCTGGTCGATCTGAAAGCCGACAATTCGGCGGTGTTCGATCCCGCCAAGGACTATGCCGACTGCACCGCCAACGTGACCCTGCGCGCGCCGGACGGCAGCATCGACATGGGTACCGGCTACGACTGCGCCGACGTCAAGTCGCACACCTCGGCGAAATCCATCACCGCGGCCCAGCGCAAGTGGCGGGAGAAGCTGGTTCTGGTGATGGCGCGGCGAGGATTTGTAAACTATTCCAAGGAGTGGTGGCATTTTTCGCTGCCGGGCGTGAGCCGGCAAGCCTATGATTTCCCGATCGTGCGGCGCAATTGACGCCGGGTTCCAGGACGGCACGGTCGAACTCGTTAACGATGACGCAAGGGGTCTGCTCCAGCGTGTGTTGCCGTGAACATCGCTGATGACACGAGAAAGCCCTTGCGAGAGAGCCGTTTGATGGATTCCTTTGATGCCGCCAGTCCCGCCGACGCGCCGCCGGTGATCCCGAAACCGCAACGGCCGCCGCGGGTCTGGAAATTTTGGGGCACCGCGCTGTGGGGCCTGTTCATCTTTGCCGGCGTGTTCGTCGGGCAGGTCGGCGTCATCGGTTATTTCGTGCTGCGACACGGTTCGCTCGACTTCGCCGAGGCGATCCGCGTCATCGGCGGCGGAATGACGATCTCGCTGTCGGTGATCTTCGGACTGCCGGCCGTGCTGGCCGCGACGTGGATTGCCATTCGCCCGACCCGCACGCCCTTCGCCGAATATCTGGCGCTACGCTGGACCTCGTGGCGAAATTTCGCGTTCGGTATTGCAGCGCTCGCCTTGCTCGTCGGCTGCTGGGATCTGCTGTCACGCGCGCTTGGGCGCGAGGTGACGCCGGGCTTCATGGGCGAGGTGATGAAATCGGCGCAGGCCGACGGCGCATTGTGGCTTCTGGTGATCGCGTTCTGCGTTGCTGCGCCAGTCTGGGAAGAGATCTTTGCGCGCGGCTTCCTTTATCGCGGCTGGTCGGAATCACGGCTTGGCGTCGCCGGCGCCATTTTTCTGTCCTCGCTGGCCTGGACCTCGCTGCACCTGCAGTATGACTGGTTCTTCTTCGGCGAGGTGTTCACCATCGGCCTGCTGCTCGGCTATCTCCGCTATCGCACCGGCTCCACCTGGCTGACGATCGTCCTGCACGGCATCAACAATCTGGCGGCGACTATACAGACCATCTGGCTCGCGGGTTCCAGTTAGTACATCGTAGCCAGCGCAATCGCGATCGGCATCGTCACCGCCGCGAGAATGGTTTGCAGCGTGATGATCTGCGCCAGCAGGGGCGCGTCGCCGCCCATCTGCCGCGCCAGCACGTAAGCAGACGACGAGGCGGGCACGGCGGCGCAGGCGGTGACGATGGCGAGGTCGGAACCGGCGACGCCGAACCAGAGCGCCAGCGCCACCGCGATCAAAGGCATCAGCACCAGCTTGAGAAACACGGCCACCGAAGCGGCGACGCTCGGCCGGAACATGCCTTCGAGGTGCAGGCCGGCGCCGGTTACCAGGAGACCAATGGCGAGCGAAGAGCGCCCGAGCGCGTCCGCAACCTCGTGCCAGAGGTTGGGAAGCGGGACGTGCGCGACGTTGAGCGCGAGCCCGATCGCGCAGGCCCAGATCAGGGGATTGCGCGCGACGGTCATGGCGATGGCGCCGGCCGACTGTTTCTTGGA
>PNLC01000292.1 GCA_013822885.1 Bradyrhizobium sp. | reverse complement strand
GGATTTCCAGGAGATACGCCTCGAACGCCTCGTCGGCGCGGTCGAGTTCGTCAATCAGCAGCACCGGCGCGCCGGCGACATCAGGCTCCAGCGCCTGCAACAGCGGCCGCTTGATCAGGAAGCGCTCGGCGAAAATGTCCGACGACAATTGCTCGCGATCGGTATCGCCGGCGGCTTCCGCCAGCCGGATCGCGATCATCTGCGCGGCGCTGTTCCACTCATAAACCGCAGAGGCGACATCCAGCCCCTCGTAGCACTGCAGGCGGATCAGCTTGCGCCCGAGCGCAGCCGACAGCACCTTTGCGATTTCGGTCTTGCCGACGCCGGCTTCGCCTTCGAGAAACAGCGGCCGCCCCATGCGCAGCGACAGATAGGTCACCGTCGCCAGCGAGCGCTCGGCCAAATAGCCGCGCGACGTCAGCAGTTCGATCATGCCATCGACGGATTTGGGAAACGCCGACGCACTCATGGGAGAACCGGTCTGGAGGAGCTTGGAATTGGCAACTACTTCGCCGTCGCAGCTTCGACGGCGCGGCGCGTCAGCACGCCGATCAGGTGTGCGCGGTATTCGGCGCTGCCGTGCAGATCGCTGTTCAGCCCCTCGGCCGACACGTGGATACCGTCCAACACCTTGTGCGAGAAGCGCTTCTTCAAGGCTTCCTCGAATGCGGTGACACGGAATACGCCGTCCGAGCCCGCACCGGTCACGGCCACGCGCACATCCGACGGACGCTTGGCGACGAACACGCCGACCAGCGCGTAGCGCGAGGCCTGGTTGCGGAACTTGATGTAGGCCGCCTTCTTCGGCAGCGGGAACATCACCTTGGTGATGATCTCGTCGCTTTCGAGCGAGGTGGTGAACAGGCCCTGAAAGAATTCCTCCGCCTTCAGGCGGCGCTTGTTGGTGACAATGGTGGCGCCGAGCGCCAGCACCGCAGCGGGATAATCCGCCGTCGGGTCGTTGTTGGCGAGCGAGCCGCCGATTGTGCCCTTGTGGCGCACCGCGGGGTCGCCGATCTGGCTCGCGAGTTCGGCCAGCGCCGGGATGGCTTCGCCGACGACAGCCGAGTTGGCGACATCGGCGTGCTTTGCCGTCGCGCCGATCACCAGCGCGCGGCCCTTGATCTCGATGGCATCGAGCCCTTCGATATGGGAGAGGTCGACCAGATGCGGGGGGCTGGCGAGCCGCTGCTTCATGACCGGCACCAGCGTGTGGCCGCCGGCGATCAGCTTGGCGTCTTCGTTTTTCACCAGGAGATTGGCGGCTTGCCGCACGGTCGCCGGACGATGATACTTGAATTCGTACATGAGAACTTCCTGATCGCGATCGCGATGAAATCGATTAGGCGAGGTCGAACTTAAGCAGGGTCGGACTTAGGCGAGATCAGATTTGGCCATCGCCTTGGCGCCGGCGGCGATCGAGGCGACGATGTTCTGATAGCCGGTGCAGCGGCACAGATTGCCTTCGAGCTCTTCGCGAATGACGTGGTCGGAGAGGTCATGCCCCTTGCGATGCACCAGATCGACCGCGGTCATGATCATTCCGGGGGTGCAAAAGCCGCACTGCAGGCCGTGATGCTCGCGGAAGGCTTCCTGCATCGGATGCAGCGGCGCGCCGTCAGCCGCCAGGCCTTCGATGGTCTTGACCTCGTGGCCGTCGGCCATGACCGCAAGCGTGGTGCACGACTTCACCGCCTTGCCGTCGAGATGCACGACGCAAGCGCCGCATTGCGAGGTGTCGCAGCCGACATGGGTGCCCGTCAGCCGGAGATTCTCCCGCAGCAACTGGACCAGCAGGGTACGGGGATCGACATTGGCGTTGACGGGGGTACCGTTCACGATCAGGGAAATCTTGGCCATCAGCACTCTCTTGGGCTGCACTGCCGGATATAGCGGCAGCACAGGCGTTTTAAAGTCATTCCAAAGGCCATAATATGGGCCCTATTGGCAATGAGCAACCTCGGGAGCCCCTCTTCTGGGGCATGGCCTGACAGACTTGACGCGACCGTTTGGCCGCGGCTTGAGGCCAGAATCAGCCGGACCTTGATCAGCCTTGCACGGCCTTGCCGAAATTGGTGAAGAACTCATCGGCCAATTTCTTGGCCGCGCCGTTGATCAGCCGCTGTCCGAGCTGGGCGAGCTTGCCCCCGATCTGCGCCTCGACATTGTAGCTGAGCAGCGTGCCCCCATCCTTCTCGGACAGGGCCACGGTGGCGCCCCCCTTGGCAAAGCCGGCGACGCCGCCCTCGCCTTCGCCCGAGATCCTGTAGCCGTTGGGCGGGTCGAGATCGCTCAGCATGACCTTGCCCTTGAAGCGGGCGGAGACCGGCCCGACCTTCATCTTGGCGGTGGCGCGGAAGCCGTTGTCTTCGGTCTTTTCCAGCTCCTCGCAGCCGGGGATGCAGGCTTTCAGCACTTCGGGATCGTTCAATTTGGCCCACACGGCCTCGCGCGATGCCGCAAGCTGGACTTCGCCGTTCATCGTCATGGCCATGGGGGTGCCTCCTGGATCGCTTCGACCTGATTACCCCAAGTAAAGCACGCCCCGGCCAAAAGGAAGGCCGCTCACGACGATGAGCGATGCTTATTCGCACATGCAGCAAAAGCAACCCGCAAGCACCCATTGGCAGCGGCAGGCCGTAATGGTTAGGTCGCGCGCAGATGAGCACGTCCCTTTCCCCCCTGCTGGCTCCGATGCTGTCGAGCGCGGCTATGCGCGCGATCTGCGACGATGCCGCGACCCTGCAAAACATGCTGGATTTCGAGGGGGCGCTGGCGCGCGCAGAGGCCGCGCTCGGGGTGATTCCGGCAAGCGCGGCAGGGCCCATCACGAATGCGTGCCGGGCCGAATCATTTGACCTGGCAGGCCTGGCCGATGCCGCCACCAGGTCGGGTAACCTCGCCATCCCGCTCGTCAGGGCGCTGACAGCCAATGTCGCCAAGGCGGATGCCGAGGCGGCGCGTTACGTTCATTGGGGCGCGACCAGCCAGGACGTCATCGATACCGGCGCCATGCTCGGCCTGCGGTCCGGCATCGACGCGCTGCTCGCCGATACCAATCGCGCGATCGCGGGCTTTGCCGCACTGGCGCGTCAACACCGGCATACCCCTGTCGTCGCCCGCACCTGGCTGCAGCATGCGCTGCCGATGCCGTTCGGACTAAAGCTCGCCGAATATGCCGCGGCGCTGCAGCGCTCGAAGCTGCGGCTGCAGCGGTTGCGTCGTGAGACGCTGGCGCTGCAATTCGGCGGCGCGGCCGGCACGCTGGCGGCCTTGGGCAACAACGGACTAAGCGTGGCGGAAGGACTGGCGCAGGAACTTAACCTGCCGCTGCCCGATGCGCCCTGGCACACCCACCGCGACCGCATCGCGGAAGCGGCCTCGGTATTGGCAATCATCGCCGGCACCTGCGGCAAGATCGCGCGCGACGTTTCGCTGATGATGCAGACCGATGTCGGCGAAGCGTTCGAGCCTTCGGGCGAAGGCCGTGGCGGCTCCTCGACCATGCCGCACAAGCGCAATCCGGTTGCGGCCGCCAGTGCGCTGGCGGCGGCCACCATGGCGCCCAATCTCGCGGCGACGATCTTTGCGGCGCAGGTGCAGGACCACGAGCGCAGCGCCGGCCCCTGGCACGCGGAATGGCCGACCTTGCCGACGCTGATGCTGGTCACATCGGGTGCGCTGGCCGCGATCGTCGATATCGCCGAGGGACTGGAAGTCGATTCCGCGCGCATGCGCGCCAATCTCGACGCGACCAGCGGCCTCATCATGGCCGAAGCGGTGGCGATGGCGCTTGCCGAAAAGATCGGCAAGAGCGACGCGCATCATCTGATCGAAGCGGCGAGCAAGAAAGCGGTTGCGGACAAGAAGCATCTGCGCGATGTGCTGATTGCGGATTCGAAAATCACTGCGCAGCTTGATGCCGGGAAGATCACTGCACTGTTTGAGCCGATGGCCTATCAGGGCGCTTCGCAGGCCCTGATCGACCGCCTGCTCGCTTCACTTGAAGAGAAATAAGAGACCGGAGACTTTCCATGCCGATGATCGACGCCGACGGATGCCTGCTCAACGTATCCGTCGAAGGCCGCGACGGCGGACCGACGCTGATGCTGTCGAATTCGCTGGGTGCGACCATGCAGATGTGGGAGCCGCAGATGAAAGCGCTCACGCAGGTGTTCCGCGTCATCCGCTACGACCGGCGCGGCCACGGCAAGTCGAACGTGCCGCCCGGGCCCTATTCGATGGAGCGTTTCGGCCGCGACGTGCTGGCGATCCTGGACGATCTCAATATCGCGAAGACGCATTGGTGCGGCCTGTCGATGGGCGGCATGGTCGGGCAATGGCTGGGCGCCAATGCCCCTGAACGGTTCGGCAAGCTGGTCCTTGCCAATACCGCCTGTCACTATCCGGACCCGACCAACTGGCTCAACCGCATCAAGGCGGTGAAGGAAGGCGGCATCGCAGCCGTTGCGGATACCGTGATCGCCGGCTGGCTGACGGCTGATTTTCGCGAGCGCGAACCGCAGATCACCGCCAACATGAAGGCAATGATGCTGGCGTCGCCGGTGGAAGGCTACCTCGCCTGCTGCGAGGCGCTTTCCACGCTCGACCAGCGCGAACTGCTGCCGAAGATCAAGAGCCCGACGCTGGTGATCGCCGGCCGCCACGACATGTCGACGCCGATTGCGGCCGGAGAATTCATCCGCAGCCGCATACCGGGCGCCAGCATGACGATCCTCGATGCCGCGCACATTTCCAATGTCGAGCAGCCGCACGCCTTCACTGACGCGGTGGTCGGCTTCCTGACGCAACGCTAACTCTAACAACGTCATTGCGAGCGAAGCGAAGCAATCCATTTCACCGCTTGCTTAGGCATGGATTGCTTCGTCGCTCCGCTCCTCGCAATGACGAAAGGAGAAACTTGTGAACGACGACAAGCGCCGCGACGACGGCATGGCCCAGCGCCGAAAGGTGCTCGGCGATGAATGGGTCGACAAGTCGATCAAGAACCGCAACGCGTTCAACACCGACTTTCAGGACCTGATCACCCGCTATGCCTGGGGCGATATCTGGACCCGGCCGCATTTCGACCACCGCACCCGCCGCGTGCTCGTCATCGGCACCATGGTGGCGCTCGGCCAGTGGGATGAATTCCGCCTGCATGTGCGCGCGGCGCTGGCCGAAGGCGGCTTCACCCCCGACGACATCAAGGAAATCCTGCTGCAGCAGGCGATCTATTGCGGCGTGCCGGCAGCCAACCACGCGGTGAAGGAAGCCAACGCGATCATTGCCGAGCTGGGTTTGTTGCAGGGATAGCATCCGCGTCTCGCTGCGCCGCTCTCCTGACCGTTCGGCCTCAAGCACAAAAAAGAAAGCCCCACCTTTCGGCGGAGCCTTCCTTACTTATCAGTCCAAATTAACGGTCCTGACCGGGTTTGGGTGTCTGTCCCTGACGGCCCGGATCCTGCTGCTGCTGGCCGGGCTTCTGACCGCCGCCCTGCTGCTGACCGGGCTTCTGGCCCGGGTTCTGGTTCTGCTGGCCCGGGTTCTGGTTCTGATTAGTCATTGAGCAATCTCCGTTGTTGAGACGTAGCCGGGGTCAACGGAGGGCCGAGGGTTGGTTGCGAGGAAACGAAGGTTCCGCCGCGATCATTCCGCGGCGAAGGCGTGGCCGGACTATGAAGCTGGAACCTGCCTGCGAGAACTAGCTCTGTACAAGCCGATTAAGCCGCACCGGGCGCTGTTGCCGCCCCCGGTTCCCACCTGTTAGAAAAACGTCACGACGCGTCGACATGGGCTGCCGGAGCTCTCGCCGCGTCCCGGGGACAAAACGGCAGCGTATGGATTATTTCGCCCAGCAACTGATCAACGGCCTCGTGCTCGGCTCGATCTACGGCCTGATCGCCATCGGCTACACCATGGTCTATGGCATCGTCGGCATGATCAATTTCGCCCATGGCGA
>PNLC01000291.1 GCA_013822885.1 Bradyrhizobium sp. | reverse complement strand
TAGCGAACCGACATTGACGCGCGAGAAGCCGCGCAGCGACTTGGCATCGAGCGTGCTGATCGAGGTCTGGAAATCGACCGATGCGACGCGGTACTGCTGACCTTCCTCGATCTTGAAGGTGACCATGAAGCCCTTCTTCTCGGGATCATATTCCGTCAGCGCGGCCACGACCTGCACGTCGGCAAAGCCGTTCTTGAGATAGAAGCGGCGAATCAGGTCGCGGTCGGCCTCGACCCGGTCGGGATCGTAAACGTCAGCGCCGCCGAGGAAGCTCAGCAGGTTCGATTCGCGCGTCTTGATGACGTCCTTGAGGCGGTAGGAAGAATAAGCGACGTTGCCGATGAACTCGATCGACCTGACGCCCGTCTTGCCGCCTTCGGCGACCGTGAAGATCAGATCGACGCGGTTGTTCGGCTGCTCGATGATTTCGGGCGTTACGCGGATGTCGTAGCGGCCTGAGCGCCGGTAGATTTCGGCGATACGCTGGGCATCCGACTGAACCATCGGGCGGGAAAGCGTGCCGCGCGGCTTGGACTGGATTTCAGCCGAAAGCTGTTCGTCCTTGACCTTCTTGTTGCCTTCGAAGGCAATGCGGCCAATGACGGGATTTTCCACCACGACGACGACCAACCGGCCGCCTGCAGTGTTGATCCGCACATCCTGGAACAGGCCGGTCTCGATCAGCGCCTTCAGGCCGTCGTCGATCTGGGCCTGCCCGAGGCGGCCGCCGGGGCCTGGCTTGAAATAAGAGCGAATGGTCTCGACTTCGACACGCCGGTTCCCCTCAACGGCGATCGACGCAACGGTCTGGGCCGCAGCCGGCGCAGATACCAACGCGCCAACCACCGTGGCCCCCAACGGCGCCGCCGTCATGATCAGAGCGGCCAGCAGACCCCCCCGCACTCGCATTCCAAACATCATGCGCAACGCGCCCTCGTCCTTCCAATGCCGGTCGCACCCCTACGAACCGGCAGAATCCCACTGTTGCACTGCTTGTAGCGAATTAAAACGGGGCGGCAAACCAGACTTCGCCCTGCGATTCCAATTTCATTCCAAGACGTTGCCTATCGGCAACGTCACAAAAAAGCCCCGTCACGATGCCGCCAGATGCAGGATGTCGTTATAGGTAGCAAACACCATCAACATCAGGACCAAACCCAGCCCGATTCGGAACCCCATCTCCTGGGCCCGTTCCGAAAGCGGACGTCCGCGGACGGCTTCCACCGCATAGAACAAAAGGTGACCGCCGTCGAGCAGAGGAACCGGGAACAGGTTCAACAGTCCAATCGAGATCGACAGCACTGCGGCCAGATGCACCAGGGCCGCGAGGCCGATGGTCGCGACCTGCCCTGAAATCTGGGCGATTCTGATCGGACCGCCGACCTGGTCGGCGGCTTCGCGGCCGGTGAATACCCCGCCGATATAGGCGAGCGTACGGTCGACCACGAACCAGGTCTCCTTGACGCCCAGCCAAAGGGCCGTAGCGGGATCGACCCGCTCGGTCACGACATCGCCGGGCGCGGTGGCCCGGGTAATGCCGAGCACGCCCAGACGATGGGCGTTTCCGAACGAATCCTTCACTTCGCGAAGTTCCGGGGTGGCTTTGAGCTGCAGCGTGGAATCGCCGCGCTTGATGGTGAAGTTCAGGGTATCGCCGGCGCGAACGCCGACGATTCGCTGCATGTCGGAGAAGCTGCCGATGGTCTTGCCGTCGATATCGGTCACGATGTCGCCGACCTGGAAGCCCGCCTTGGCAGCCGCGCTGTTGGCTTCGATCTTGTCCACCCGGGCCGTCGTGCTCGGCTTGCCGAAGAAGGTGAACAGGCAGGTGAAGATCACGATCGCCAGGATGAAATTCGCAATCGGTCCGGCGGCGACGATCGCCGCGCGCGGACCGACCTTCTTGTGATGGAAGCTGCCTGCCCGCTCTTCCGCCGTCATGCGATCAAGCGTTTCGGACGAAGCCGGCGTGGAGGCTTCCGACTCGTCACCGAAGAACTTCACATAGCCGCCGAGCGGAATCGCGGAAATCTTCCAGCGCGTGCCGTGACGGTCGTTGAAGCCGGCGAGTTCCGGCCCGAAACCGAGCGAGAAGGTCAACACCTTCACGCCAGCCCAACGGGCGACCAGGAAGTGGCCAAGCTCGTGGAAGAACACGACGATGGTCAGGACAAACAGGAAGGGAATGATGTAGCCGATGAGCCCATTGCTCAACGTATTGAAACTATGTAGGAAAAAATCAGTCATCAGGTTCCCCTCGACAAGAGCCAACGGCTCCGTCCCGCCCCCTCTAGGATGCCTTTAAGGCAATTTGAGGCAAGAGGGAGGCAGCTCTATTTCGTGCGTTATGGTCAACCGCAATCGCGTCGTCGGCCGAGCTTAGCGGCGCCAGGTTCCCGGAGCGAATCCAGTCATTCATCGTCGCTTCGACGAGGCGCGCGATAGCGCCGAACTTGATCTGGCCGGCGATGAAGGCGGCCACGGCGACCTCGTTGGCGGCATTATATACCGTAGTTGCGCCGCGTCCTGTTCTTAACGATTCGTAAGCGAGCCGCAGCCCCGGGAACCGTTCGAAGTCCGGCGCCTCGAAGGTGAGCTGCCCGATCTTGGCCAGGTCCAGCCTCGCCGACGGCCCGACGATCCGATCGGGCCATCCGAGACAATGCGCGATCGGGATGCGCATGTCGGGTGCGCCGAGCTGCGCCACCACGGAGCGATCGGAGAATTCGACCATGCCGTGAATGATCGACTGCGGATGCACGAGAACGTCGATTTCGTCGGGCGTCAGCGCGAACAGGTAAGACGCTTCAATGACTTCGAGCCCTTTATTCATCATCGAGGCCGAATCGATCGTGATCTTCTGGCCCATGCTCCAGTTCGGATGTTTCAGCGCCTGCGCCAGCGTCGCCTGCTCGATGTCTTTGGCAGCCCAGGTGCGGAACGGGCCGCCGGATGCGGTGATGATCACCCGCACCAGTTCCTCGCGGTTGCCGGAGGAGAGCGCCTGAAACAGCGCGTTGTGTTCGGAATCCGCCGGCAGGATGCAGGCGCCTGCTTTGGCCGCGCGCTGCATGAAGAAATCGCCGGCACAGACCAGACATTCCTTGTTGGCCAGCGCCACCGCCGCGCCGCGATCGACGGCCGCGAGCGCCGGCTTCAGCCCGGCCGCGCCGCTCACCGCTGCCATCACCCAATCGGCGGGACGCGCGGCAGCCTCGATAACGGCACTTTCGCCGGCACCGCATTCAATCCGCGTGCCCGCAAGCGCGGCCTTCAGTTCGCCGAGCCGGGCCGGATCGGCGATCGCGGCAAACCGCGCACCGAACTCCTTGGCGAGGTTGGCAAGCGCCTCGACATTGGAATTCGCGGTCAACGCCTCGACCTGATAGCGGTCGCGGGCACCGCGCAAGAGATCCATCGTGCTGTCGCCGATGGAACCGGTGGCGCCCAGCACCGTCACGGTGCGCGCATCAGCCAGCGGAGCCTTGTTGTTACGCAATGGAACTGCGCTCATAATTTCACCAAACCATAAGACCGCGGCCAACGCCATCGGCGCCGCCCCGCAGGAACCCGAAAAGTGCCGCCACAACGACGGCTGCGACAAAACCATCCAGGCGATCCATTAGCCCGCCATGGCCGGGAATGATGTGACTTGAGTCCTTTACGCCGAAACGTCGCTTCACGGCGGATTCGAACAGGTCGCCGAGTTGCGAAACGACCGAGAGGACCGCGGCCAGCAGCAACAGAGGCCCGATATTGCCGAGACCGAATACGGCAAACCCGATGGCCACCGCCAGGCTGGCGGCAAAACCGCCGGCGGCGCCCGCCCAGGTTTTCTTCGGGCTGACCTTCGGCCAGAGTTTCGGCCCGCCGATGCCGCGGCCGGCAAAATAACCGCCGCTATCGGTCACCCACACGATCAACAATACGAAAATCAGCGCGGCGAATCCCTTGACGGGATCGAGACGCACCAGAACGGAGGCGATTTCCGCCGCAGCCGCATAAAGAAATCCCGCGGCAACCCAGTTCCGTCGTTCCGGGGACATCGAAACGGCCACGACGAGGCCGAGGGCGAGCACGATCAGCGCGGCGTCGATACGGCCGATCGCCAGACAAAGCCCGGCGACCGCAAGCGCCACCACACCCGACACGCTCGCGCGCGTGGCACCGGCGAGGCCCACGACCGTCAGCCATTCCAGGAACAGGCCGATCGCCGCCAGCGTCACCAGCGCGGTCCACAACCAGCCACCGGCATAGGCGATCACAACCGCCAGAGGGATCAGCACGGCGGCCGCGACGATGCGCGTCAGGAGATTGCGCGAAGCGGGTTCGCTCGCTGCAGCCGGTGCGTCCCCGGGTTCTGTCACGATCCGGTTTTCGCGGCCAGACCGCCGAAACGGCGCTCACGTCTGGCATATTCGGCAATCGCGCCTTCCAGCGCCGCCTTGTCGAAATCCGGCCAGTGAATGGGCACGAATACAAGCTCGCTGTAAGCAGCCTGCCACATCAGGAAGTTCGACAGCCGCTGCTCGCCGCTGGTGCGGATGATGAGGTCGGGATCGGGAATGTCGGGCGCATTGAGATACTGACCGAGCGAATCGGCATCGATCGATGCCGGATCGCGCTTGCCCTCGGCCACTTCGCGCGCCAGCCGCTGTGCCGCGCCCGCGATCTCCTGGCGCGATCCGTAATTGAAGGCAACCACGAGATTGAGCCTGGTGTTGGCCTTGGTCAGTTCCTCGGCCTCGTTCAGCAGCGCACAGATATCCGGTTCCAGCCCCGTCCGTTCGCCGATCACACGGACGCGGACGCCGTCGCGGTGCAGCGTCGCCAAGTCGTTGCGGATGAAGCGGCGGAGCAATCCGAACAGGTCGCCGATTTCGGACGCCGGCCGCGACCAGTTCTCGGAGCTGAACGAGAAGATCGTCAGGTACTGGATGCCCAGCTCATGTGCGGCCTGAACGACGCGGCGCAACGCATCGACGCCGCGGCGATGGCCCTCGGCACGCGGCAGACCGCGCGCCGCCGCCCAGCGCCCGTTCCCGTCCATGATGATCGCCACATGCAGCGGGCCGGTTCGATCCGGTCCTCCCGTGGCTGGCGCAGCGGCGTTCGACATCATCTAAAATTCCAGGACCAGTGCCAAGTAGCAATCTCGAGTGGCGATCTCAATTGGCGATCTCGAGAGGCGATCGCACCTTTGGACCGCAAGCCATCAGACGGTGAGGATTTCCTTTTCCTTCGCTGCAAGCAACTGATCGATTTCGGCAATGATCCCGTCGGTCGCCTTCTGCACATCATTGGCGAGGCGCTCCTGGTCGTCTTCGGAAATCTCGTGGTTCTTCTCGAGTTTCTTGACGATATCCAGCCCGTCGCGGCGAACGTGGCGAACGGCGACCTTGGCAGCTTCGGCGTATTTGTGCGCGACCTTCACCAATTCCTTGCGGCGCTCCTCGTTGAGTTCGGGAATCCGCAGGCGGAGCACCTGCCCTTCGGTGGCCGGCGACAGGCCGAGATTCGAATCGACGATCGCCTTCTCCACGGCCTTGACCATGGACTTGTCCCAGACCTGCACGGAAAGCAGCCGCGGCTCGGGCACGCTGACGGTGGCAAGCTGGTTGAGCGGCATATGCGAGCCATAGGCCTCGACCTGCACCGGCTCGAGCATGGAGGCTGCCGCACGCCCCGTGCGCAGGCCGCCCAGTTCGTGCTTGAGCGACTGCGTCGCTCCCTGCATGCGGCGCTTCAATTCGTTGATGTCAAAACCAGGCGTGGGCATAACGCTCTCCCCTCCTCAGAAACCAGCCGCCGGCGTCGTGGGACCTGCGGTTCGAAGCAGCACCGGCGTGTCAGCCGGCCACGACCGTGCCGTGGCCGTTCCCGCGCAGGATCGCGCCGATCGAACCCGGCTCGGCGATCGAGAATACGATGATAGGCAGCGACGTCTCGCGGGCAAGGGCGAATGCGG
>PNLC01000290.1 GCA_013822885.1 Bradyrhizobium sp. | reverse complement strand
CTCGGTAATTCGGCAGTTGCCACCGCCGAACTCGGCGGCGCCTCGCTGATCTCGATTCTGGCGCTGGCGGCGCCGCTTGCCGCGCTTGCGCTGGTCGTTCTCTTCTTCTGGCTGGCATTCCGTCTGATTCGTAGTTTGGCCCGTAGGCCGGATCAGCCAAGCGGACGATAGACGGCCGCTTACGACAAATTCGTTTGCCACGGATTGAAACGGGTTTCGCGGTGTCTCGTATCTTGCGGAATTGTCCGCAAACGAGGGGGAAGTCATGAAAAACGTCAGTTTGGCTACCGCGGTTGTGCTGGGGTCGGCATCGGGCGCGCTCATCGGCTATTCGGCGCTTGCCGGTGGCGACAAGGTCGCCTTCCCGGAGAATTTCGACAAGGGCACGCTCTACGCCACGGTCGATCGTTACGACAACAAGCAGTATCGCGAACTCTATGCGACATCGGCGGCGGTTGATGCGGTACGCAACGGGCAGCCGATCCCGAGCGGAACGGTGCTGACGCTGGTGCAATACAAGGCGCAACTCGATGCAGCCGGCGAGCCTCTCAAGGACGCCAACGGCCGTTTCCAGAAGGGCGACCTCCTTGCCTACACGGTGATGGAAAAGCGCGACGGCTGGGGCACCGAGTACAAGGATGACATTCGAAATGGCGAATGGGAGTATCAGGCGTTTGGCCTTGATAAGAAAGTCAACGACAAGGCCAATTTGACGACGTGCTTCACCTGCCACAAACCGCACGCCGGGCAGGATTTCGTCATCTCGCTGGCCGGCCTGAGGGGCACGCCCGAAGGCGTCATGGCAAAGCCTGCGCCGGGGCCCGGCGTGGTCGCGATCTCCGACTTCAAATTCGGGCCCGAGACCGTGGTCGTCGGCAAGGGCCAGACCATCACCTGGCACAACACGGATTCCTCGCCGCACCAGGTGACGATCACCGGCGCCAAGGCGCAGCGCTCGTCGATCGCGCTGAAAGGCCAGACCACCCGGCTGACCCTCGCCGATGCAGGAATCTATGATTACATCTGCGGCCTGCACCCGGCGATGAAGGGCAAGATCGAGGTCAGGGAATAGCGTCGGCTGCCGCCGTCAAATCCGCTGTGGAAAATCCGTCAACCCCGCCCGAAATGGCGGGGTTTTTGTTTGGGATTGAACCACCTGCCCCGATGCGGCGACTGACAGATCGTGCGAACCTCGGGACGCACGAGTTGGGGGCATCTTGGAATGATTCTTCAATCGCTCGCCGGGTTGCCGGCGTTCCTGGTCTATTTCTGCACGGCGATCATCGCCGTGGTGGCCTACCTCTTCGTCTATACCCGCGTTACCGCGCACAATGAGTTCGATCTGATCCGCGCCAACGAGCCGGCGGCGGCGATCGCGCTTGGCCTGAGCCTGCTCGGCTTCGCGCTGCCGCTGGTCAGCGCCATTTCCCACTCCGCCAATGTGTGGGACTGTCTGATCTGGGCCACGATCGCGCTGATCGTGCAGATCATCGTCTATTTCCTGGTCAGGGTTCCGGTGCCGAACCTATCGCAAAGGATCGCGGGCGGCGAACTCGCCGCCGCGATCTGGCTCGGGCTTGCCTCGCTGGCCGCCGGCGCCATCAACGCCGCCTGCATGATTTACTGACCATGGACAAGAAGTCAGACAAGGATTTCGGCAAGCGCAAGCCGGTATCGGTGCCGGTTGCAAAGCCTGGCCCTCCGGCAAAGCGCTCCGGTCGCGTCGCCCTCTTGCTGATGGGAACGTTTGCGGTCGGCAGCGCCGCCTACGCGCTGATGCCGAACCGGAGTTGCGAAAGACCACCCAACGCGCCGCAGCCTTCGCTCCTGCAAGGCAATGCCAATGCCACCGAATGCCCGCCGCGCAGCTCTTCCTACAGCAGCAGCCATGGCGGCTCCGGCGGCAGCTCATCCTCACGCAGCAGCTACTACAGCAGCGATTCTTCATCGAGCCATTCATCGTCCGCCACAAGCGATTCGGGTTCGCACGCGGTGGCGCGCGGCGGCTTCGGCGCGCTTGCGCATTCGTTTGGTTCGCATTTCTCCAGCGGCGGCTGACGTCCATGCAGCGCATCGTCTGCCCCGAACGCGACGACTGGCGTACGACCGCCGAGCTCATCGGCTTCGATTTTCATACCCTGAACGGCGAACGCTATTGGGACGAACGCGCCTATTACGCCTTCACGCTTGACGAGATCGAACGGCGGATCGAGGCGCCCACCGGCGAGATCGACGCGATGTGCCTCGAACTGGTCGGCCGCGCGATGTCAGATGAAAAATATCTGCGCCAGCTGAAGATACCCGAAGCGTTCTGGCCACTGCTGTCCGAGAGCTGGCACCGCGACGATGCCAGCCTCTACGGCCGCCTCGACCTCAGCTATGACGGCTGGAGCCCGGCGAAACTGCTGGAGTACAACGCCGACACGCCGACCTCGATCTTCGAAGCGGCGGTCTTTCAATGGACCTGGCTTGAACAGGCGATCGAGCGCAACATCGTGCCGAAGCGCGCCGACCAGTTCAATTCGATCCACGAACGCCTGATCGAAGCCTGGCAGAAATTTTCCCGCGCCAAGCATCTTCATCTCGCGGGCATGACCGGCAATACCGAGGACGCCGGCACGCTCGCTTATCTGCAGGACACCGCAACCCAGGCCGGCCTCGCTACCACGATGATAGACATCGAGAGCGTGGGCTTGCGCGACGACGGCAATTTCGTCGACCTCGAAGAACGCCCGATCGAACTCGCCTTCAAGCTCTATCCCTGGGAATGGATGTTTCAGGATGCGTTCGGCGCAAAGCTGTCGAGCGCGACGACGCGCTGGATCGAGCCGCCATGGAAGGCGATCCTTTCCAACAAGGGCATACTTCCGCTGCTATGGGAGATGTTTCCGAAGCACCCAAACCTGCTGCCGGCCTATTTCGAGGATGACCCCAAGGCGGCCATGCTCGGAAGCTCGTTCGTGCGCAAGCCGCTCTACTCGCGCGAGGGTGCCAACGTCGCGCTGGTCAGCGCCGGTACGACGCTGGCCGAGCAGGAAGGCCCCTACGGTGCGGAGGGATTCATCCGGCAGGCCTTCGCGCCGATGCAAAGCTTCGCCGATCAATACCCGGTGCTCGGGAGCTGGCTGGTCGATCACACGCCATGCGGCCTGTCGATCCGCGAGGACGAAAGCCCGATCACCGGCAATACGTCACGGTTCGTGCCGCACGCGATCCTATGATGGAGATCAGCGCGCCGCGGAAGCCGCAGCCCGCAGGCCGATCGGCGTGATGCCGCCGCGCGCCGCCGGCGCCACGTTCGGACGATAGAGCCCGCGCCGATCTGGATACGGCTTGAACGCGCTGGTGATGCCGACCACCGATTCGGCGGCGCCAAGCGCCAGCACCCCGTCGGGTTCAAGCATGCGCGAGAGCCGATCGAAGATGTTGGCCTTGGTGGTCTGGTCGAAATAGATCAGCACGTTGCGGCAGAAGATGATGTCGAACGTGCCGAGGTGGGAGAAGTCCTGCAGCAGGTTGAGCTGGCGATGCTGCACCATGCCGCGGATGTCGGCATTGAGCTGCCAGAGTTCGCCGGTCTGGGTGAAGTATTTCACCAGCAACTGGATCGGCAAGCCACGCTGCACTTCGAACTGGCTGAAGATGCCGGACTTCGATTTTTCCAGCACGGCCAGCGACAGGTCGGTCGCAACGATCTCGGTGCGCCAGCCCGACAGCGCGGCACCCGCTTCCTTCAGGCACATCGCGATCGAATACGGCTCCTGCCCGGTCGAAGAAGCGGCACACCAGATGCGAAGGCTGCGGCGGGCCGCACGCGCCTGCACCAATGCCGGGAGCACTGTTTCCTTCAGATGATCGAACGGTATCTTGTCGCGAAAGAAGAAGGTCTCGTTGGTGGTCATCGCCTCAACCACCTCCCCCGTCAGCGCGCAGGCGCCATTACGCATCTTCTGAACGAGTTCGGGAATACCCTGCAGCGAAGACTTGCGCGCCAGCGGCACCAGACGGCTTTCGACCAGGTACTGCTTGTCGGCAGACAGGTCCAGCCCGGAGCGCTCCTTCAGGAGCTTGCGCAGATACTCATAGTCCGACGGCGTCACGAGCGATCTCCCGAAAACAACCGAACCAGTTTCGGTGCGATCTGATTGAGCGGCAGGATAGCAGCACAGATGCCAGCATTGGCGGCCGCGCCCGGCATGCCCCACACCACGCTCGTTGCTTCGTCCTGGGCAATCACGCTGCCGCCGGCGGCCACGATCTCCTTGCCGCCGCGCATGCCGTCCGAGCCCATGCCGGTCAGGATGACCGACAGGATGGCGCCCTGCCAGACGTCGATCGCGGAATTGAACAACGGGTCGACCGCGGGCTTGCAGAAATTCACTGGTGGTCCGTCATCGAGCGCGATGGCGGTCTCCGTGCCGTGACGCACGACGCGCATATGGCGGCCGCCCGGCGCCAGGTAGATCCGGCCCGCCTTGACGACTTCGCCGTCGACAGCCTCATGTGCCGGCCGGCGGCTCGCGCGCGCCAGATGCTCGGCCAGAATCGTGGTGAAGGTCGGCGGCATGTGCTGGGTGATCAGCACCGGAAAGCGATCGATGACCGGGCCGATGTCGGCGATCAGCGTCATCAGCGCCTGCGGGCCGCCGGTGGACGAACCGATCAGGAGCACGCGCGGCGCCAGGTTACCGAACGGCCGGCGTGCCAGTTGTACGGGCGCAGCCGGTGCCGCAGCTGGCCGGGCCGTTGGCTCGCGCGCCCGGTCGACGACCGGCGCCAGCGGCGCACTCGGGGTCGGGCATGTCGACGCAGCGCGGCGCAGGGCCTTGGCGCCGAGATGACGGATTTTCTGGATCAGGTCGTGGTGGAAAGTCTCGGCGGCGGTGGCCTCTCGCGTGCTTTCCGGCTTTGGGATGTAATCGGACGCGCCGAGCGAAAGCGCCTTGAAGCTGATTTCCGCGTTACGGCGGGTCAGCGTCGATGCCATGATGATGACGAGGTCACGCTTCTTGGCGAGCAGCCGCGGCAATGCCGAGATGCCATCGAGTTCGGGCATTTCGATATCGAGCACCGCGACGTCGGGGTTGACGCGTTCGAGCTGGTTGACGGCATCGAGGCCGGTGCGCAAGGAGGCTGTCACCTCCATGTCTGGCTCGGCTCCGATCCAGCGCGAAATCATGCCGCGAATGACAACGGAGTCGTCGACCACCATCACGCGCAACTTGCGTTGCCGTGTCGGGGCGGCGGCCGGGGAACTCATCAACGCAACACTCATTACTTTTTCACCAGAAAGGACGCGCGGCACAAATACATAAACGATAATGCCGAAGGCCGGTCAGCCGCCGGATCGCAACAGGCCGATCAGATCAGCCCGACTTCCTGGAATTTCGCAGTAACGATGTCCTTGTCGAACGGCTTCATGATGTACTCGTTGGCGCCGGCGTGCAACGCGCGCGCAATGTGTGCGACGTCGTTTTCGGTGGTGCAGAACACGACCTTGGGCGCATCGCCACCGGGCATCCGGCGCAGATTGCCGAGGAACTCGTAGCCATCCATCACCGGCATGTTCCAGTCGAGCAGGACAGCCTCCGGCATGGCACGCTTGCACACTTCAAGCGCCTTCTCGCCGTCCTCGGCCTCGACGATCTGGAAATCCAGACTTTCGAGGATGCGGCGGGCGACTTTGCGAATAACGCTCGAGTCATCGACGACTAAACATGTTCTCATTTTAGGCCTCTACTTCCCAACATCCCGGCGGGGATATCTTGATTGCGGTTTGGTCTGCTTGCTTCCAATTATGCGGCCATCAAGTCAGGCACGAGTTCGAGGACGCGATCGACGTCGAGGACGACCATGAGCTGGCCGTCGAGACGGTGAACACCGCCGGCGAGCTTGGCCATGCGGGGATCGAGATTGACGGGGTTTTCCTCGCGGCCGTCATCGGCCAGCCGCAGCACCTCGCCGATCTGATCGATCAGCAG
>PNLC01000289.1 GCA_013822885.1 Bradyrhizobium sp. | reverse complement strand
GACGTCTTTGCTCGAGGAAATGTCACCGTGAAGCATGGGGATCGCCTCTTGTTCTGGTTTGAGTTCTTGGGATCGCGCCTCAGTGGCTGATCATCCAGGGACGCGCGGTCGGAAACCCCTTGGCGCCGCTCTTCGATTTGGTCACCAACCGCGCCGGCTTCTTGCTCGAACAGCAGCCGCAGCCGGGGCCGTGCGAGGCCTTGTATTCGCCCAGCGTCTTCGGCGCGTTCGCGCTGCGCTCGTTGGTGGCGTGCGCTTTGCGCTTGTCCGACGGCATGCAGAAGAACGCCGGGGCCGTGAGGATCACGCGCGGCGATTCTGATTCACATTGAGGGCAGTCTTGCGGGTCGTCGCATTCGGCCATCGGCCGCATGTCGGTGAACGGGCCGCAATCGTTGCAGAGATATTCGTAGACGGGCATCCGGATTTTCCTTGCGCGAGATCACTGAAACTGCGGCGATGGATGCGGGGCGGCAAATACGCACCGTCGCGCACCCTTCGCGCAGGGATCACTTGTCGGGCGAGATCGGCATCTGGATGTCGCCCGTGATGTGTTTGATCGGTCCCGCCGACGACGGCATGATGTCGAAGTCGAAGATCTCCGTCGGCAGCCACAGCGTGGCGCAGGCGTTGGGCACGTCGACCACGCCCGAGATGTGGCCCTGGCACGGCGCGGTACCGAGGATCGAATAAGCCTGCGCGCCGGAATAGCCGAACTTCTTCAGGTATTCGATCGCGTTCAAACAGGCCTGCCGGTAGGCGATGTGGACGTCGAGGTAATGCTGCTTGCCGGCCTCGTCGACCGAGATGCCTTCGAAGATCAGATAGTCCTTGTAGTTCGGCGTGATCGGCGACGGCTTGAACACCGGATTCTTGATGCCGTATTTGGCCACACCGTCCTTGATGACGTCGACCTTGATATGCAGCCAGCCGGCCATTTCGATGGCGCCGCAGAAGGTGATTTCGCCGTCGCCCTGGCTGAAATGCAGGTCGCCCATCGAGAGGCCGCCGCCGGGAACGTAGACCGGGAAGAATATTTTCGAGCCGCGCGACAGGTCCTTGATGTCGCAGTTGCCGCCGTGTTCACGCGGCGGCACGGTGCGGGCGCCCTCGGCACCGACCTTGGCCTTGGCGTCGCCCTTGGCTTGGCCGGCATGCGCGGTCGCGGCGAAGGGCGGATTGGCGAGGCCCGGCACGCGGGTCGGATTGGTCGCGATCAGCGCGTTCTCGCGTTCGTTCCACGTCGCCAGCAGTTTCGGATCGGGCAGACAGCCGATCAGGCCGGGATGGATCAGCCCTGCGAAGTTCACGCCGGGAATGTGCCGCGACGACGTATAGAGGCCCTTGATGTCCCAGATCGACTTCTGCGCCAGCGGGAAGTGATCGGTGAGGAAGCCGCCGCCGTTTTGCTTGGAGAAGAAGCCGTTGAAGCCCCAGAGGCTCTCCTTCAGCGGACCGACGTCGAGCAGGTCGACCACGAGGAGATCGCCGGGTTCGGCGCCCTTGACGCCGATCGGACCGGACAGGAAGTGCACGATCGACAGGTCGATGTCGCGCACGTCATCGGCCGAATCGTTGTTCTTGATGAAGCCGCCGGTCCAGTCATAGGTCTCGATGATGAAATCGTCGCCTGGACTGACCCAGGATACCATCGGGATGTCGGGATGCCAGCGATTGTGGATCATGTCGTTGTCGTAGGCCGACTTCGTTAGATCGACCTTGATCAGTGTCTCTGGCATTCGATAGCTCCCCTTTCAGCAATACTGTTTACGGTTCAGACGGACAGGTACTTCGAGACTTGCGCGGCATCGACGCTGTCGCGCGGGTCGTCACGGACGATCTCGCCGTTCTCGATCACGAGCACGCGGTCGGCGATATCGAGTGCAAAGCTCAGGACTTGTTCAGAGACCACGATCGACAGGCCGCGCTCGTCGCGAATCCGCTTCAAGGTCCGCGCCATGTCCTTGATGATCGACGGCTGGATGCCCTCGGTCGGCTCGTCCAGCAGCAGCACCTTCGGCTTGGTGGCGAGTGCGCGCGCAATCGCCAATTGTTGTTGCTGCCCGCCGGAAAGATTGCCGCCGCGACGACCTTTCATTTCCAGCAGCACCGGAAACAATTCGTAGATGTCTTCGGGTACCTCGGAGCCGCCCGACACGACAAGTCCAGTCTCGATGTTCTCCTTCACCGTCATGCTCGAGAAGATCATGCGGCCCTGCGGTACATAGGCCAGGCCCCTGGCGACGCGCGCGTAGCTCGGGAGCGCGCTGAGCTCGACACCCTCCATGCTCACCGAGCCGCTCCTGGTCGGCAGAATGCCCATCAGCGACTTCATCAACGTGGTCTTGCCCATGCCGTTGCGGCCCATGATGGCCACGATCTCGTTGGGCGCCACCGACACGTTGAGGCCGTGCAGCACCTCGCTCTGGCCGTAGGCGACGTGAAGATCCGAAATTGCCAACATGCCCTGTACCCTTAATGCCCGAGATAGACTTCAATGACCTTGGGATCGTTCTTGACCTTCTCCATCGTGCCTTCCGACAGGATCTGTCCCTGGTGCAGCACGGTGACCTTGTGGGCGATGTCCTCGACGAACTTCATGTCGTGCTCGATCACCAAGACCGAACGGTCCTTGATGATGCGGTTGAGCAGTTCGGCCGTCTTGGCGCGCTCGGACACGCTCATGCCGGCGACGGGTTCGTCGAGCATCAGAAGGTCTGGATCCTGGATCAGCAGCATGCCGATCTCGAGCCATTGCTTCTGGCCATGGCTCAACTGGTCCGCAAAGGTATCGAGGCGATCCTTCAGGAAGATCATTTCGGCAACTTCCTCGACCCGCGCCTTGACCGCCGCATCGCGTTGAAACGTCAGTGAGCCGAACACGGTCCGGCCGCGCGGATAGGAGATTTCGAGATTCTCGAAGACCGTAAGGTCTTCGAACACCGACGGCGTCTGAAATTTGCGCCCGACGCCGGCCTGCACGATCTCGTTCTCCTTCAGCTTCGTCAGCTCCTTGCCGCGAAACTGGATCGACCCGGATGTTGCTCTCGTCTTGCCGCAGATCAGATCGAGCACCGTGGTCTTGCCGGCGCCGTTGGGGCCGATGATCACGCGGATCTCGTTCTCCTCGACATAGAAGGATAGATCGTTGACTGCCTTGAAACCGTCGAAGGAAACGGTGAGCGCTTCGACCGCGAGCAGAAATTCCTTGGGCTGATGACCGATGAGCATTGATCTATCTCCTCACTGCCAGTGTGGCATCGGCATCGTGATGACCGATGAGCATTGATCTATCTCCTCACTCAGCAGGCGCGCCATCGGCGACGGAATTGTCGCGCCAGCCATTCTTGGGCTTCGATTTGCGCATGGCCAGCAGCCGATCGATGCGCGGCTGCACGTAGTCCTGCCAGATGCCCGACAGGCCGTTCGGGAAAGCGAGCACGACCGCGATGAACAGTCCGCCAAGACCGAACAGCCAGAGCTGCGGGAACGATTCCGAGAGGCTGGTCTTGGCGAAGTTCACCAGCAGCGAACCCCATACCGCGCCGAAGATCGACATCCGGCCGCCGACCGCGGTGTAGATCACCATCTCGATCGACGGCACGATGCCGACAAAGGACGGCGACATGAAGCCGACATTGAGCGCGAACATCGCGCCCCCGATCGCGGCGAAGACCGCGGCCATGCAGAAGGCGAAGATCTTGAAGTTGGCGACGCTGTAGCCGGAGAAACGGACGCGGTCTTCCTGTTCGCGCATCGCAACCAGGATGCGGCCGAGCTTGGTCAGGCGTATGAACTGCGCGATACCGATGCAGGCGAACAGCAACACCACCTCGACGAAGTACAAGATGATCTTGGCGTTGTCCGGCCGGATGTCCCAGCCCTTGAGGGTGCGCAGGTCGGTCATGCCGTTGATGCCGCCGGTATAGCCCTGCTGCCCCACGATCAGGATGGTCAGGATCGCGGCGACGGCCTGGGTGATGATCGCGAAATAGGTGCCGCCGACACGGCGCTTGAACATCGCCGTTCCGATGATCAGCGCGAACAGGCCAGGGACCAGGATGATGGCGAGGATGGTAAAGGTCAGACTGTGGAACGGCTGCCAGAACAGCGGCAGCGAGGTGATCTGGTTCCAGTCCATGAAATCCGGAATGCCGGGCGTGGACTGGATCTTGGTGTTCTCGACGCTGGAGGCTTCCAGCTTGAGAAACATCGCCATGCAATAGCCGCCGAGGCCGAAGAACACCCCCTGCCCCAGGCTTAAGATGCCGCCATAGCCCCAGCACAGCACCAGCCCGATCGCGACAAAGGCGTAGGTCAGATATTTCGCGACCAGATTGAGGCGGAACACATCCAGCAACAGCGGCAGGATCACGAACAGGACGACGGCCAGAGCAACGAAGCCGATGAGCTCGGATCGATTGAAGAAGCGTGAGGTGATGATCATGGCTTGCCTGCTTCCGTTATTTGCGGACTTTGAGGGCGAACAGACCCTGCGGCCGCAGCATCAGAATGCCGACGACAGCGAGCAGCGTGAGCACCTTGGCCATCGAACCCGACATGAAGAACTCCAGCGTCGACTGGGTCTGCGAGATCGAGAAGGCGGAGGCGATGGTCCCGAGCAGGCTGGCGGCGCCGCCGAACACGACCACCAGGAAGGTATCGACGATGTAGAGCTGGCCCGAAGTGGGCCCGGTCGAGCCGATCATGGTGAAGGCGCTGCCGGCGACGCCGGCGATGCCGCAGCCGAGCCCGAAGGTGTAGCGGTCGACCTTCTCGGTATTGATGCCGACGGCGCCCGCCATGATGCGGTTCTGCACCACGGCGCGGACCTGGCGGCCCCAGCGCGATTTGTACAGGACGTAAGCAACCGCGGTGGTAATCAGCAAGGTCAGGCCCATCACGAAGACGCCGTTGATCGGGACCTCGATGCTGTCGGTAACCTTGAGCGAGCCCAGCATCCATTGCGGCAGTTCGACGCCGACTTCGCGCGGGCCGAACACCGAACGATAGGTCTGCTGCAGGATCAGGCTCAGGCCCCAGGTGGCCAGCAGCGTATCGAGCGGACGCTTGTAGAGGTGACGGATCAGCGCCCATTCGACCAGCATCCCCAGCGCGCCGGAGGCCAGGAACGCCAGTATCATCGCGAGGAAGAAGTAGCCGCTGAACAGGCTTGGGAGAAAGCTCTGGAAGAAATTCGACGTCAGCCAGGTGACGTAGGCGCCGAGGATCATGAATTCGCCATGCGCCATGTTGATGACACCCATCTGGCCGAAGATGATCGCAAGCCCGAGCGCCATGAGCACGTAGACGGAAAACAGGATCAGCCCTGCAAAACCCTGCATGACGAAGATGGAGCCCAGATCGCCAATCGAATAGTCGCCGAACATCTAGTTTCTCCGTCGAGGGGACAAGTCCCGCGTCGCGAACGAATTCGCGACGCGGGGTCGTCGAGCGCGGATTGACGGTCCACGCCAGGGAGCTGCTGCCTTGGGAAAGCTGCGGCGAACGACGCTTACTGATAGCCCTTTGGGAACGGATCGGGTTCGATCAGATCGGCGGTCTCGAAGATGAGTTCGAACTGGCCATCAAGCTTGGCGCGGCCGACACGGGTCTTCGACCAGAGGTGATGGTTTTCATGGACGCGCACGTAACCTTCGGGCGCTCCCTTGAATTCAACACCGGTTGAGGCGGGCGCGATCTTGTCGATGTCGAAGCTGCCGGCCTTCTCAACGGTCAGTTTCCACAGCCACGGGCCGAGATAGGCGGCCTGCGTCACGTCGCCGATCACGGTCTTTTCGCCCCACATCTTCTTGAAGGCCGCGACGAATTCCTTGTTGTTCGGATTGTCGAGCGACTGGAAGTACTTCATGCAGGCGTAGGCGCCCGCGATGTTCTCGCCGCCGATGCCGTCGATTTCGTCCTCGGTCACCGAGATCGTCAGCAGCGCCTGCTTGGAGAGATCGATGCCGGCCGCCTTGAGTTGCTTGTAGAAGGCA
>PNLC01000288.1 GCA_013822885.1 Bradyrhizobium sp. | reverse complement strand
AGAACAATACAGCGTGCGTCGCCCCGAGCACGAAATAGCCGGGCGCGCCGTACCAGGTGCGCAGCTCCAGGTCCATCGCCCGCATCCCCATGGTAGCCGAGTGGGGACCGCCGATCGAGGCGCCGTAATAGACGATGGCCCATACGACCGTCGCCGGCCACGCCAGCCAGAACAGCGCCCAGCCGAGGCCGAGCGTCACGACGCCGAACACGAAAATGAAGATGTAGCCGAGGACCACGGGGACCGACAGCACGACGAGGTCGATCAGGAACGCAAAGACCCGCCGCGTCAGCACGCTGCGAAACAGTTCCGGCTGCGTATTCGGATCGAACGAATGCGGACGCACCCCGCCATCATTCCGCCATCCGCCGTCACCGGTGTTGCCAGAGCCGCTATAAGACATGGTCCGTCCTCCTGATATCCCGAGGCAAACATGGGAACCGGCTGCGCGGTCGCAAGAGCCTGCGGCTATTCAGAACGTGCAATAATCGGGGGCGGGACGACGGCGAGTAGCCTACCCGCCCGCCTTGATCTTCTCTGCCGCTTTCGGCGCGAAATACGTCAAAATCCCGTCGGCGCCGGCGCGCTTGAAGGCGAGCAGGCTTTCCATCATCGCGCGGTCGCCGTCGATCCAGCCGTTGTTGGCGGCAGCCTGGATCATCGCGTATTCGCCGGACACCTGGTAGGCGAAGGTCGGCATCGAGAAATTGTCCTTCACGCGACGGATGACGTCGAGATAGGGCATGCCGGGCTTCACCATCACCATGTCTGCGCCTTCCGCGATGTCGAGTTCGACCTCGCGCAGGGCCTCGTCGGAGTTGGCGCTGTCCATCTGGTAGGTGCGCTTGTCGCCGGTCAGCGTCTTCGCCGAGCCGATGGCGTCGCGGAACGGGCCGTAGAAGGCGGACGCGTATTTCGCCGCATAGGACATGATCTGCACGTCGAGGTGACCTGCCTCGTCCAGCGCCTCGCGGATCGCGCCGACCCGGCCGTCCATCATGTCCGACGGCGCGATGACGTCGCAGCCGGCCTCGGCCTGCACCAGCGCCTGCCGCACCAGCACCGCGACCGTCTCGTCGTTGAGGATCCTGCCGTCCTCGATCAGCCCGTCATGGCCGTGGCTGGTGAAGGGATCCAGCGCGACGTCGCACAGCACGCCGATCTCGGGGAATTCCTTCTTGATCGCGCGCACCGACTGGCAGACCAGATTGTCCGGGTTCAGCGCCTCGGAGCCGGTCTCATCGCGCAGGGACGGTTCGGTGTAGGGGAACAGCGCGATGCAGGGGATATTCAGCTTCATCGCGCGTTCGGCATCGCGCACCGCCTGGTCGACGGTGAGACGGTCGACGCCGGGCATCGAGGCGACCGGCGTGCGCGTATTGTTGCCGTCGACCACGAACATCGGCCAGATCAGGTCGTCGGTGGTCAGCACGTTTTCCCGCACCAGCCGCCGCGCCCATTCCGCCTTGCGGTTGCGCCGCGGCCGGATGGCGAGGTAGAGCTGATGGCAGGCGAGGGCCGCCTGCCGCCGCGGCGCGTCGCGCATTTCGATCGGGCGCCCGAATTTGATCGCCATGTGATGGTACTCCTGAGGCGGCGGGGTGGATTTGGATTTGTTCCAGTTCTAGCACCTTGAAGGTGCCCCGTCACCGCGCCTTGATCCATCTCATCAGCAATTGATTTTACCGCCCCGGCGGGCCAAGAGTGCGGCCATGACGACATTCCAGCACACGTCGCGCCCTGATTCCGAGGCCGGTGACCGGGGCGGCGGCCGGATCGGCTCGCATGTCTGAAACTTCGGCGCGCGACCAGGGCCGCGACAGAGCCCGGGACGGTGCGATGTCGGTGGCGGCGATGTCGTCCGAACGCATCGAGCCCGACGACAATATGTGGACCCGGCGGCTGGTGCTGTTTCTGCGCGTCATGGCCGTCATCTCGATCATGAAGGGCCTCTACCACTGGGCGCAGGTGACCGGCTTCATTGGCGGCGAGGAAGAGGCGTTCGAGAACCAGTCGATGGCCTGGCAGACCGCGACCATCTATTTCGCCGTGATCGAACTCGTCGCCGCGGTCGGGCTGTGGCTCGCTACTCCCTGGGGTGCGGTGGTGTGGCTCACGACCGTGGTGTCGATGGCGGTCATCGAACTGATGTTTCCGGGCATCTACGGCGGCAGTCTCGTGGTCGTGGCGCTCGAGGCCGTGATGCTGGCGGCCTATCTCGTTCTGGCGTGGATGGCCGCGCGCGAACGACCGCCGTAGCGGGCGGCCACTGCTCGCGTCACGCAATACGATGGTCGGCGTTGGCTGTGGCGTCGCAGCGACAGCTCCACGGAATGCGGCCAGCAAGCTCCATTTGCCTGTTCGTATGCGCGCAGTGAGAAGACGCGCTTGGCCTGGCTCTGCTAGGTCGCGATCACAGACCGCGTTTCCCGAACTCTTCCCGGCGACCGCTTCTGTGGGACCGCCGTCGGGGCCGATTTCTGGTTCTTGGCATATTTGTCAGTCGGCTTTGCGCTGGCCGGCGGCGGGCCGGCTTTTTCCAATGTGAGCGTGGAGGGCGTCGGTTTGCGCCGCTACTCGCTCTCCAAGGCCGGGTTCGCGACGCGATCCCGTAAAACTTGAAATAATTTCACGGTAACCTTTCGGTCACCGTACGTATTTCGCCACACCCGTTACGCGAGCCTTTCGATTTCGACCGGACCTGTTTTGGAATGCGACAGGGTGGGCAGACGAAGCGTGAACATCGGCGTTCCAGCGTCAATGAAAAGTTGCGAAAAGTCCTTTATCCATGGGCTTAATCGACGATTCACCGTCTTAAATTCATGATCTCTTTATTCTCTTATTTAAGCGGATCTTCAAACCGCCCCCTTAAGTTGAAGCTATCAGGCGGGACTAAAGTTTCGTCGAAATAAGTCGAAAATCGACTACAGGGGAAGTGTCATGATCAAAGCCGTTGCAACGGCGGTGGAAACCGCTGAGCACTCTGCCGGTCAAGCTCCAGTGCAGCCGCTCTATCTGGAAGCGCTGACGTTGGTGGAACGTCTGCACCGCCGGCTGCTCGACGTTATAAAGGACGAATTCGATCGCCGCGGCCGCGCCGATATCAACTCGGTGCAGGCGCTGTTGCTCTACAACATCGGCGACAAGGAGTTGACCGCGGGCGAACTGCGCACGCGCGGTTACTATCTCGGCTCCAACGTCTCCTATAACCTCAAGAAGCTGGTCGAACTCGGCTTCCTCGATCACCAGCGCTCGCGCGTCGATCGCCGCTCGGTCCGCATCCGCCTGACCTCGCAGGGCCAGGAAATCCGCAAGATCGTCGATGCGCTCTATCAGAAGCACGTCAAGACCGTCGAACAGGTCGGCGGCATCTCGAACGAGGAGTTCGCGACCCTGAACAAGTCGCTGCACCGGCTCGAGCGGTTCTGGACCGACCAGATCCTGTATCGGCTCTGAGAATTTCGAAGAATTCTGCAGTCCGCCCAACGGTCAAGCCGGCCGCTTAAAAGACCGGCAGCCAGAAGCGGACAGATCAACTGGCAAGGCAGCAAGCCCTGCTCGAGACGCATCGGCTCCGGTTTTCCGGATCCGGTGCGTTTTGTTTTTTGGTCCACCCGAACCGCCGGTTTCCGCGCGAGGGAGGTCGGCTCGGCCCCATTTTTTCCTGCCCGAAAATAGCCGTTTTCCGGACATGGAACCATTTCCGTATTTGCGCATTCTCGTCTCTGTCACGGCAGAGGTGAGGCATGCTGGTCGAACGCGGTTTGCAGGTCATGAATGTCGAGGTGGTGGGCGACGCCTATGCCATCGCTTCGAACTATCTGCGCAGGACCGGCGCCATTGCCGAGACCTCCTCTACCGATGAGCGGCTGCTCGAAATCATCGTCAGGATGTTCCAGCACGGCGAATACAACAGGATCAGGCTCGCCAACAAGGCGATCGCCAAATTCGAAGCGAACCGATCGGCCTGACCGCATCACATTAATCAGGAGAATTCCATGCAAGCGGCCATCGATCGCATCATGCATACCTATGACCTGCTCGTGAACCGTACCGCCGCGGCAAGCGACGAGGCGCGTGCCAAGGTGACGGAATACGTCGGCACCCTGGTGGAAGCCGGCGAGAAGGATACGCACCGCCTGACGGTGTGCGGGCTGACCTATCTGCGCCAGCTCGATGGCAGCAGCGATCCGGTCAAGGCCGGGTATACCGGGCTGTAGGCATCAGCCCTCTGCAATAGCGCGAGCACGGCGTCGGGATTCGCGCTATGGATGGCGCGGATCGATGTTGGTCTTCGAGATCGGATGGAGGCTCTGCCATGGCTTCAATCAACCGTCGCCTGTTCCTGTCGCTGGCCGCGCTCTTCGCGCCGGGCTCGGCCTTTGCCCATCACGGCTGGGGCGGATACGACACGTCGAAATCGTTCACCGTCACCGGCAAGATCCTGAAATCGACCTTCGAGAATCCGCACTGCGAAATCGAGATGGAGGTCGACGGCAAGCACTGGCACTTCATCCTGGCGCCGCCATCGCGCATGCTGCAGCGTGGCGCCACGGCGGACCTGATCGCGCCCGGCAAGACCTGTACCGTCTTCGGCTATCCTCACACGACCAGGCCGGACGAGGCGCGCATCGAATACATCGTGCTCGACGGCAAGCGCATCGAACTGCGGTAGAACGCTGTGGAGCATCAGGCGGGCCCATCTATTTTCCTGGCCTTGCAGGAAAGCGCGCTGGGCCACGCCATGCGCGCGTCGCCCGCGCTTTATCCCGCGGTCGAGATCCTGCACATCGTCGGCTTCGTGGTGCTGGTGGGCTCGATCCTGGCCCTCGATTTGAGATTGCTGGGATTGGGACGCGCGATTGCGATCAAGCCGATGGCGCAATTGCTGTTGCCAGTGTCGCGCTTTGGTTTCGTGCTCGCGATCGGCATGGGATTCCTGCTGTTCAGCGCCGATGCGTCGCATGTCGTGAAAAATCCGGCATTCCAGGCCAAGTTGCTGCTGCTTGCAGCGGCGCTGATCAACGTCGTGATCGCACATGCCGGTTCATGGCGCCATGTCGAGCGCTGGGGCGATGAAGCGCCCGCCGCAGCAAAGGCCACGGCGCTCGCGTCGCTCGTGCTGTGGCTCGGCGTCATCTGCGCAGGCCGCCTGATCGCATACTTCTGAACGGAGGCCCGCCATGTTCCGCATGCGCTTCGCCGTCTTCGCGATTCTTCTCGGCCTCGCCGGCGCGTCAGAAATCGCCCGCGCTGACGATGCCGCCAATGCCTGGAAAGCACTGCGGGCAGGTGGTCACGTCGCCTTGATGCGTCACGCCGATGCGCCGGGCGGTTTCGGCGATCCGCCGGGATTTCGTGTCGATGACTGCGCCACGCAGCGCAACCTCAGCGCCAGGGGGCGGACGGACGCGGAAAAGATCGGTGCGCGCCTGAAGTCGGAAGGCATCGCGTTCGAGAAAATCCTGAGCTCGCCATGGTGCCGCTGCATCGACACGGCCACACTGCTAAACCTCGGACCCGTCGCGAAGGAAGCAACCTTCGGCAATGTGGTCGTGCTGCGCGATCAACGCGAACAGTTCACCGCGGGCGCCCGCGCGCTGATTGGCAAATGGACCGGGCAGGGCAACCTGCTGGTCTCGACCCACGGCGCGAACATCCAGGCTCTGACGGGCATCTCGCCGGCCAGCGGCGAGATCATCGTGGTCCGCGGTGGTAGCGCCAGCGCCGAACCGGTTGGTCGCCTGAGATTGGATCAGCCGTAGCCGGTTGTTCAGGCGCGCGTGGCATCCGGTGTCGTGAATGCCGAAAGTGCATGCGCGTTGCATGTCGGGCAAATCACTTCCACATCGGACACCATCGCGCCGTCCAGCCCATCGCGCGAAAATATTCCGCTCGTGTCGTCAGGCAAATCAGTGATCTAATTCGCGCGTCTCACCCGTTACGAGGGGCGCTCGCGATCGTCACGAACGCGCGGTGAGATGCGGTGGACGCGGATTGCGCGAGACGTATGCGCATGAG
>PNLC01000287.1 GCA_013822885.1 Bradyrhizobium sp. | reverse complement strand
ACGGCTGGCGGCCGCCCGCGAAGCCTTCATGCGTGAGCTCGACGCCACCACGCTTGCGGAATGCGCCTATCCCGAGCCATCCAGACGAATCCCGACGCCCGCGTGATGAACCCAACGAGGTACCGCATGAAGCCGGTCGAATTCGAGAATGGCGCCGTGCAGATCGACGCGGCCATCGTCGCCGATGGGCTCGGCCTCGCGCTGCCCCGGCTTCAGAGGGAGATGCGCGCGGGCAATATCACGAGCTTTGCCGAGCGCGGGATCGATGCCGACTTTGGCCGGCATCGACTGACCTTCTTCTCCGCACACCGGCGCTTTCGCGTCGTGGTCGATGCAACAGGCGCCATCATCCAGCGCTCGGCGGTCGACTTCGGAGATTCGTTGCTGCCGAAATCAGTGCACAAGCCCGGCGGATGAGACCTCGGGGAGTACGGCGGGCTCCTGCTGGTAATCCGGCGCCGGCGCAGCAGTCTGAACCGTCACGTCCATCGGCGGCTTTTCGGTCGACTTTTTGCGGGCGACCTTGACGCGGCCATTACCGTTCGCGTGCTTGCCATTGAGCGACTTGCCGGCGCCTGACTTCACCTTGAGGGACTTGGCTTTGGGAGCCTTCCCTTTGGGCGACTTGTCTTTGAGCGCCTTGTCTTTGAGCGCCTTGCCCTCGGACGAACCGCCATTCAGCTTCAGCGCCTTCTTCGCCTTCCGCTCCGCCTTCTCTTTCAGCTTCGCTTTGGCCTCGGCCTTCTCGCGGGCGAGCTTTTCGGCCTTCTTCAGCGCCTTCCGCTCGGCCTTGGCCTTGAGGCGGGCCTTCTCCGCCCTCGCCTCCGCGCGCTGCTTCTTGCGTTTCTTCTCGCAGGCCGCGCATTTGCAGCCGATCGGCTTCAGGTAGGCTTTGAAATAGTCCGTGCCGTAATCGTAGTTGATCTCCTCGCCCGGCTCGATGTCCTTGATGGCGCGGATGACGACCTTGCGCTTGCGCGGCTTGACGTCGGACTCCGCGTTCGGCTTGCAGGCATGGTTGATGTAGCGCGCGACGTTCTTGCGCACCGAGCCGTCGATGGTCCAGCGGTCGTTCAGCTCGAACAGGTATTTGTTCTCGATCGCATCGTCTTTTTTCTTCTTCGAATCCAGCAGCGGTCCGAAATAGCGGATGATTTTGCTGCCCTTCTTGATCGGTTTGGTGGCGAAGAGACCAAGTCCGGTGCGGGAGCGGCCGACGCGATAAGGCTTGTTCGAGGGAATAGAGGGCATGACGATTGATGAACTGCACGCTGCGGAAAAGAGGGAATTGCGAAGTTGCCGTTCTAGGACGATTCCGCGACGATGTCAGGTATTTCGCGGCATTCCGTTGAACCTTCCCCAGATTGCGCGCGTCAGACCCTTTGGGGTTCCCTCGAGGCAAAGAGCGTCCGGATGAGAAGTTTCGGGCTGCTTGATGTTGGCCGGGCTGGCTGTGTTCGCGCAATCCAGCCTGATTTTGCCGGCGAACGCCCAAGATTCAGCGGCAGCTACACCTTAGGCTGCGGTCAAATATGCCCGTGATTTCAACTGCGGCAAGGACGGAGTAAAGGTAATCGGCGAACGCGGCCGCGCCGTGGAATTGGCAAGGCGGTGATGCCGGGCCGCTGGATGGAATTTTCTGATCAATCAGATCCGGTAACGCGCCGGGCGCGTTTTCGCCGTATTAACGTCAAAGCTACGGGCTTGAGTGCAATGAAGTTGTTGTCAATCCATGGTATCTAACGCGGCCTCGAGCGGAGCAGCGATGTACACGAAACTCCTGGCACTCCTCGCCACCGGCCTCGCGCTGTCCGGCTGCTGCGTTTCCGGCACCGGCTGCAACGCGCCGGTGGCCGCCGCGCCGATCGCCTGGGACGGTTTGGGCGAGGCCCCGACGGGAAGCACCGAGCCCGACGAGGTTAAACGGCCGAAGCGGCGAACCGCGCGGAATCAGGAAATCGTCGTCGGTCCGCTCAATAGCGCCCCGCCCCGCGCCGAAACCAAGGCGCGGTACGATGAATGGACGCGCTTGCCCAACGAAGATCCGGAAGCTGACGCGAGACTCTCGCGGCAAATCAAGATTTGCCGGAACTGCTGATCCGCTTGCTACGATATCGAGTGTAAGTCGGCAAACGTGACTGATGTCACGTCTTGCCCTTCGCCTGCCGATAGCGCCGCCGCCGCCGCCTGCCGATTTCTGCGGAGACGTCAGATGTCGGGGTGTCTTGCCCGCGCGCTTGCGCGGATTGGACCGTTTCCAGGGAACGCGCGGTGTCCTTGCCATGCGCCCTTAACGCCTGAATGCGTCGAGAGTTTCTCCTCGTCAGGTCGGCGCCGGCGGCCGCGGCACGGTCGAGCGCAGCATGGCGTCCAGCAGTTCATCGACGCCGGTTCCGTCAGGCAGCCGGTGCAGGATGTCCTCCAGCCTTCCATCCAGCAGCAGCGTGGTGAAGCCATGCACCAGAGACCACGCGCGCGCGATCGCCGCGGCCTGGTCGAGCGACAGCGCTTCCAGCGCGTTACCCGTGAGCTTTTCGTTGCGGCCGGCTCCGACCGCGTTGGCGAGCCCTTCGAAGGAAGCGGTCGCCGCCTCGTGCAGTGACGGCCGCGACATGTCGAGCCGCTCGGTCCGGAACATCAGCCCGTACATTCCGGGGCACGCCCGCGCGTAGGAGACATAAGCCTTGGCGCGAGCCAAGGCCTGCATCAGCGGGTTGGTGTCTGTCTTCCCCGCCGCGATCATCGCCTCGTTGAAGCGGCGGAAGCCGATCGCAGCGAGTTCACTCAACAGTCCTGACAGATCGCCGAAATGGTGGGTCGGCGCGGCATGCGAGACGCCGGCCTCGCGCGCCACAGCGCGCAGCGTCAGGCCCGGCAGCCCCTCGCGTTCCAGCACCCGCTCGGCCGCAGCCAGAAGAGCGTCGTGCAGATCGCCGTGATGATAAGGCGTCTCGCCTGACGTATGGCGGCGCCGGCTGGCCGGCCTTTCGGCCACGGCCCTCGCCGGCCTGCGTTTGGTTGCGGGACGACTCGGTCGGGTTTCTCTCGAAGCTCTGGCCATGCGAATCCTTATAGTCACAATTTTTACACTGTAAAGATTTTGCTTGACGGCCGATCGCAACGTCCTTACTAATATCTTTACGATGTAAAGATAATCAACCGGAGGAAGCGTGCGATGCTCGACCAGGTGAAGACCGAGGCGCCCCGAACGAATCTGGCGCCGATCCCGATGGAATGTGATGCGCCGTTCCTGAAAGTGACCGGCGAATTGCCGCGCGAACTCAACGGCACACTCTATCGCAACGGGCCCAACCCGCAGTTCGACGCGCCCGGCGCGCACTGGTTCCTCGGCGACGGCATGCTGCATGCGTTCCATCTGGAGAACGGCCGCGCCAGCTATCGCAATCGCTGGGTCCGCACCCCGAAATGGCTGGCCGAGCACGACGCCGGCCGCGCGATATTCGGCGGCTTCGGCGGCAGGAAACTGCCGGACGCACCGGCCACCTCATGCACCGACACCGGCGTCGCCAACACCAACATCATCTTCCACGGCGGAAAGCTGCTGGCGCTCGAGGAAGGCCACCTGCCGACCGAGATCGAGCCCGGCACGCTCAATCGTCTGGGCTATTGCGACTACAAGGGCGCCATCAAGGGTCCTTTCACCGCGCATCCCAAGATCGATCCTGTTACGGGCGAGATGGTGTTCTTCGGCTATAACGCTTCAGGTCCCCTGACACCCGCCCTCTCCTTCGGATCGGTCAATGCCGATGGCGTGGTGACGCGCTTCGATCGCTTCGATGCGCCCTATGCCAGCATGGTGCACGACTTCATCGTCACCGAAAACCATATGCTGTTTCCGATCCTGCCGATCACCGGCAGCATGGAGCGGGCAATGCGCGGCAAGCCGCCCTATGCCTGGGAGCCGGAGAAAGGCGCCTATGTCGGCGTCATGAAGCGCAACGGCTCACCTGCGGACCTCGTCTGGTTCCGCGCCGAAAGCTGCTACGTCTTCCACATCATGAACGCGTGGGAAGAAGGCAACCGCATCATCGCTGACGTGATGCAGTTCGAGGAAGCGCCGCTGTTCACCCACCCCGACGGTTCGAAGACCGACCCGCAGAAGTCCCGCGCGCGATATTGCCGCTGGACTTTCGACCTCGCGGGCAACACCGACCGCTTCACGCAGACCTATCTCGACGATCTCACCGGCGAATTCCCGCGCATCGACGACCGCCGCGCGGGCCAAGCGAACAGCCATGGCTGGTACGCCTGCGCCAACCCTGACCTGCCGATGTTCGGCGCGCTCTCCGGCATCGTGCATGTCGACGGCAAGGGCAAACGCCTCGGCAACTACCTGCTGCCCGCCGGCGACACCATCTCCGAACCGGTGTTCGTCGAGCGCGGCGCTGATGCCGCCGAAGGCGACGGTTGGCTGCTATCGGCCGTCTGGCGTGCGCAGGAGAACCGCAGCGACCTCGCGGTGTTCAACGCGAAAGATGTCGAAGCCGGCCCGGTCGCGCTGGTGCATCTCGGCCATCGCGTGCCCGATGGTTTTCACGGCAACTGGGTCGGCGCGGCGTAAGCGCAATATTTTGCCGCCGTCATTCCGGGATTGTCCAAAGGACCAGACCCGGAATGACGCTGTTGATGGAGGAGACTTGCATGCACCTGCCCTCGATCACATCAGCCTACCTCGCCGTTCTCGCCCTGCTCTACACCGTCCTCGCCATGCAGGTCGGGCGGCTGCGGCAGCGGGATCGCGCCGCATTCGGCGACAATGGAAGCCTGGCGCTGCGTAGCGCGATCCGCGCGCATGCCAACTTCATCGAATACGTGCCGATCATCGCGCTGATGGTCGCGATGCTGGAAATGTCCGGACTGGCGGGCGTGTGGGTGCATCTACTGATGGGCGCGCTGCTGATCTCGCGGCTGCTGCATCCGCTCGGCATGTATGCCGCGCCGAATACGCTGCAATTCCGTATCGGCCGGGTCGGGGGCATCACGATCACGCTGGTCTTGCTGCTCGCCTGCGCCTTGACCATCCTGGTGCGTGCCCTGATGGGAGCGTAGCGACTACGAAGCCGCCTATGTATCTAAATAAGTCTGCTTTTCCAGAGACCCTTTATTTTGACACTGTAAAGATTATTCTTGAGGAGCCTCACTCACAGGCCCTGCCCAGCACAAACTGAGACTTTCTTTCCAGCCAGCACAGCCCTCCAGCAGAGAGCAAGCCGATGAAGGATGTATTCGCCAGACTGGGCGCCGATTTTTTCTCCACCATCCTGTTCCTCGCGATCTACCTCGCGACCGACAACGTCCTGCTGGCGACCGGTGTCGCCATCGCGGGCGCGGTCGCCCAGGTGATCCACGCGCGCATCAAGGGCAAGGAGCTCGGCTACATGACCTGGGCCAAGCCTGGCGCTGGTCATCGTGCTCGGCTGCGCCACGCTCCTTACGCATGACCCTCGCTTCGTACTGGCGAAGCCTGCGATCGGACATATCGCGATCGGCGCCATCATGCTCAAGCGCGGCTGGATGTTGCGCTATATGCCGCCGATCGTGACGCAGACCATTCCGGAATATGTCACCTTCGCCGGTTACGCTTGGGCCGCGCTGTGTTTCGCGCTCGGCGCCGGCACCATCGGCATCGCGATGACCGGCGACATGAAGCTTTGGACGTTCTACGTGACAGTCGTGCTGGTCGGCGCCAAGATCGCTGCCTTTGCAATTCAATACATCGCGTTTCGTGTCCTGGTCGGCATCCGTCTCCGCGCCGCCGCCCAGCGCGCGTGAGAATAGCGTAAAAAAGGACGCTTGAGACCATTGGGCTTGTGTGGCGAGATAGGCTATACCGCCGCACGAGTTTGGCGGGATCTCGCAAACCATTCCGGTTTGCCGGGGAAATGTCGGGGAGACGACTATGGGTGTTGACGGAAACTGGAATCTCACCATGAGCACGCCGATGGGCGAGCGCAAGGCAACACTGACCCTGTTGGCTTCCGGCGACACGCTGACGGGCACG
>PNLC01000286.1 GCA_013822885.1 Bradyrhizobium sp. | reverse complement strand
GGACGCAATGCCGCCGCGCGGCAGTCGCGTCAGATCCGGCACCGACCCTACCGGCTCCAGCGCGCTCAGCACATAGGTCGAAGCCTTCGCATAGAACACGTCCGCATAGAGGAAATCCGGCCCGGAGAACATGTAGAACATGGTGGGCCGCGGCGCGGCGAGATTGGTGTCGGCCCAGGCGCGAATCTTCGAGAGCTGACGCTGTTCAAGCTGCGCAAACGCGCCATCGAAAAACTTCGCGTGGCGCTGCCAGGCCGGATCGGTGGTTAGCGGCGTCAGCGGCGAGCCGGCGGACGGCATCATGCCGGCGAGAAACTTCGCAGTATCGTCGACCGTCGCGGTATCGGCGCGACCGGGAAGGATGGCCGCGAACAGCATGACGGCAGCAAGAATCGCAATGTGCAGGGAATGCAGCATGTTCATTCGCGACCCGCAGTTGCGGCAACGGGGCCGTCGCCTGCCCGCCTGCGAAAGACGGCGTAAATGACCAGACCCGTAATCATGATCAAGACACCAAGCGCTGACTGCAGCGGCCGCTCGGTCAAGAGGTAGTACATCATGAAGCCTGTCACGAGCAGGAAAACCACCGGCGTTACCGGGTAACCCCAGGCGCGATAGGGCCGCGGCAAATCGGGGCGCATGATGCGCAGCTTGATCACGCCGAGCACCGTGAAGAACGAGCAGAACAGCAGCGCAAACTGGATGAAATCGAGCACGGCCTCGAAGCTGCGGGTAAACAGCAACAGGCTCGCGACGGTGAGCTGAAACAGGATGGCGTAGGCCGGCGCGCCGCTGGCCGACCGGGTGGCGAACGGCCGCAGCACCGGAATGTCCTCGCCCATCGTCATCATGACGCGCGGCCCGATCCACATCATCGCGCTGATCGAGGAGATCAACCCGAAACAGATCATGGCGCCGACGATGCGGCCGCCGAACTCGCCGAAGATGTAGCTGCCGGAAATCCGGGCGACGTCGATCTGGCCGGCGAGCTTGTCGATCGGCGCGGTGTACAGAAACACGGCGTTGAGTGCGACGTACAGCACCAGCACGATCAGCGTTCCGAAGAACATCGCCCGCGGCACGTTGCGTTCGGGCGACCTCACCTCGCCGATGATGTAGGTGGCCGCGTTCCACCCCGAGAACGAATACATCACGAACACAAGGCTGATCGCGAACGGCGCGCTGACGATATGGGCGAAATCGGACGAGGACGGTGCGAACGACACCGGCTGCGGCGTGGCGATGACAAATCCGCTGACGAGGAAGGCAACGATCAGCAGGACCTTCAGGATGGTCGCGACCAATTGAAACGTCGAGGAGTGCTTGACGCCGGTGAGCATCACCAGCGACACCAGCCACACCACGCCGAGCGCGAGCGCCAGCGGCGGGGCGTCCGGCAGCACCGATTTGCCGTACTCGCCGAACGCCATCGCGGCGAGCGCCACGGGCGCGGCGAAGCCCACGGTCGCCGAGACCCAGCCCGCCACGAAACCAAAGGCCGGGTGATAGGCGCGGCCGAGGAAGTTGTACTCGCCGCTCGATCGAGGAAACATTGCGCCGAGCTCACCGTAGGAAAACACCCCGCACAGCGCGACGATGCCGCCGATGGTCCACAGCAACAGGATGGAAAAGCCCGATGGGATGTCCTTCACCTGAAAGCCGAGACTGGTGAAGACGCCGACGCCCACCATGTCGGCTACGACGATCGCAACCGCGACGAAAACAGAGATGCTGGAATTGCCGCTGCGGGCCAGCGCTCCGGGCCGAGCGACGCCACCCGTTTCTGATGCAGCCATACGGACCGTACCTTCAGCGCCCAACGCCCGGGAACGCATCGTGCAGGTTGACGGCAATCAATTCAAGCAATGTTAACAAGGGTTTAAATTGATACGTGAAATCGGTTTCATGATACCTCCGACACCCTCGGATTGCGAAAACATCGTGACGGTCCCACAATCGCGACACGATTCCATGGTCTCCTAAGCGCTTCCGGATGGGGAGTTTTTCCGGAATTTGAACGTCGCCGAGACGCGTGCGCATACGCCGGTCGACGGTGGATCTTGGGTGGATTCTTGGGGCGATAGGTGGATGGTCGGAGCCAATCCGAAATTCCAGATGGATGACTGCGCGAGCGGGGCTGCGTCCCCGGCAGCGCCGCGTCGTGCCCGCCGCCTTCGGTGGCGCTGGGTGGCGATGGCTGCACTGTTGGTGCCGCTATCCATCGCTCTCGTTCAATACGGGAGGGCGCCCGATGCCGCAGCGCTGGCAGCAAATACCGAAGGCGCACAATCCAGAGCCGGCAAGGCGCAGACCGCGGCCGATACGTTCGAAGATCGTTTCCCACAACCGAAATTCGCCGATCGCTTCCCGACCGCCGGAGAAAGCCTGCCGCAGATGTCGCGCGAGGTCGCGCTTGCACCTCAGCAGCGCTCAGGGCGTGCCGAACCCGTGCGGGTCGCGTCGCTGACGCCAACGCTGAACCTGCCCGCTCCCACCGAGCGTGAGGAGCTGACCACGCTAGTCAGCATGAAATCGTCGGCCTTCCCCTATTTCGGCAACAACCCGCGCTCCGAAGCGCCGTTCCTCAACATCTCCAAAGGCGACCGCAAGGGACGGCGCAGCAACAACGGCCGGGTCTACTGGCAGGACGAGACCTACAACGACAGCCGCGTGCTGGTGCACGTCCCCGAGACGTTCGACGTCCGCAAGCCGGGCGTGATCGTGGTGTTCTTCCACGGCAACGGCGCGACGCTGGAGCGCGACGTCCGCGACCGGCAACTGGTGCCGCAGCAGATTTCGGATTCCGGCGTCAACGCCGTGCTGCTCGCGCCGCAGCTCGCGGTCAACGCGGCCGACTCCAGCGCCGGCAAGTTCTGGCAGCCGGGTGGCTTCAAGCGTTTCATCGACGAGTCTTCGACCCACCTCGCCCGCCTCTACGGCGATCCGAAGTCGGCGCAGTCGTTCGCGAACCTGCCGATCGTGATCGTCGGCTACAGCGGCGGCTTCGTGCCGACCGCCTGGAGCCTCGAGGTCGGCGGCATCCCGAACCGCGTCCGCGGCGTGTTCCTGCTCGATGCCGTCTATGGCGAGCTGGACAAGTTCGCATCCTGGATCGAGAAAAACCGCACCGGCTTCTTCGTCAGTTCGTACACCCGCTACACCAAGCGCCGCGACCAGGAGCTGATGCAGATGCTGCGCGACAAGGGCATCGCGGTCAGCGAGAGCATGGACGGACCGTTGCGGCCCGGCAGCGTCGTGTTCGTGCAGACCCGCGACGGCATCACCCATCGCAACTACGTGACGCAGGCCTGGACCGAACATCCGGTCAAGGAAGTACTGGTCAAGATGGCGGCATCGCCCGCACTGACCAGGGTCGCCAGCGCGCCGTGGGCGGCGAACCGCTAGTCGACACTCTCCCTCTACCAATGTCCTTCCAAACCGCCGGTAGCCGATCGCGTGTCGATGTCGCGACCTGCGTCATGCAGGACGGCTTCTGCAAAATTGAATTTCAAACGTGCATGGAACCGGCACCGGAGCGCCGAGCGGCCGTGCCTGTCGCAACGATCAACGACGAGGCGCCTTGCGCGCGTCATTTCGTCGGAGCCGGCCGCGATGGGAGACCTTCGCTTACCTGAGGCGGTAGCTGGGGAAGCGCCGGCTGCAACGGCCACTTCACACCCGGAGCCTTCGCCTGCGCCGCCCGACAGATCGCCGATAGCTTCGTCCATGCCGATTCAAGCCCTCGCGTCTCGATTTCGAAAAACGACGACGTCGCCCTGCCATCCGGCAGCAGCGTGCTTTGTCCCATCCCCAGACGTGAAACGGCAAAGAGACTTTTCATCGTGTCGGGCGTGATCATAGCAGACCATCCCTCGTAACCCCCGAACCGCACCGGAAAACGAGAGAACTGCGGAGGCTTTGCCGACCCCGCCGTCATCGCCACGATCCTGACGGCGGCGGCGTCCTTGCCAAGCTCATAGGCGAACACCATTCGCGCGTGCATGTTGCTTTCGCAGAGAAGCTGCCACTCCAGCCTTCGAAAGCCATCGCTGGTCCTGACCTGCGCCATCTTGCGGACGGAGGGACGCGGCGCTTTTTCCAATCTCCAGGCCGACTCTACAAAATCCCTGGTGTCGATTCGGAAGCGGTACAATTCCTGCCGCGTCAGGACCTGGAGGTTTTCGTGGCTGATGCTGACAGCCAGCGCGATGAGTTCCCGGCTGATGCCCATCTCTTCGACATAGGCATATGCCAGACGCTCCGCCTCGCCGTGAGCCTTGGCGATAGCTTCCTCGCGGCGTTTTTCGTTTACATTCAATCGGAATTCCATCCACACCTTCGGGCCATGGACGGCCACCGCCGCATCGGGTGCGACCTCGCGCGTCACCGCGCCGAACAGCAGGAAAGTACAGGCGGAGCCGCACACCGCGCCATGGGTCGTGAGGCTCGCGACGACTTCGTCACGCGTGGTCTTGATCAACGTACAGGCGTCGTCGGTCTGGGTCCCGGGACAGGCATCGACGACTGTCCGCCCCACTCGGCCGATAACCTTCCGGCCGCGAAGCAGGCGCCCGATCGCAAGCGAGTCGCGCATCTCGCCGCCGGGTGAACTGAAATAGATCGGCCGCTGGGTGTCCTTCCGCTCGCGGAAGAAACGCTCGACCCGCGCTGCGGCGCCGGGCTCGATTTTCCCTTCGATGGCAATCCAGCGATCGCAGCCCGGGCCGCAGGAGTCCGGCGGGCCCTTCGCTGCATAGATCGCGAGTTGCGGCAGAAACGCTCCAGCCTCCTGGACCGACGGCGGCGCCGCCATCGCCCAATCCGGAAGTAGCAACAGCATCAACAGCGCAGGATTCAGCCAGGTGATATGCTTCATCGAAATCCCGGTCGAAGTCATAAATCGCGTCATTGTCAGAAAACAATCTAAGGATGTAATTTATACCGGGCGTGCGACCGATCCGTGACTACAGTGCAATGCCATCCGCCGCATCTGCTGGGCGGTCGCCATTTCCTCTCCGAATTTCCCGGAAATGCTGGATTGCGCGGCGCGAATCGCCTGCTATACCGCTGCTTCCCGCTTACCTGCGCTCGTTCGCAGGAGTGAGCTCATGGAGACGCCAATGCCTGACAGCAATGCACCCGCATCGGGATTCCAATTTGGCCTTGCGAATTTGAAACCGGCCGAACCCTTGCAAAAAATCACCCTCACCTTCCCCGACGGCGCCAATCGCGAATATCCCAAGGACACGACCGGCCTCGAGATTGCCAAGGGCATCTCGCCTTCGCTCGCCAAACGCACCGTGGCGATGGCACTGGACGGCGTGGTCGCCGATCTCAACGATGCGATTTCGCAGGATGCGAAGATCGAACTGATCAACCGCGACGATCCGCGCGCGCTGGAATTGATCCGGCATGATGCCGCGCATGTGCTGGCCGAGGCCGTGCAGTCGCTGTGGCCGGGCACGCAGGTGACGATCGGACCCGTCATCGAAAACGGGTTCTATTACGACTTCTTCCGCAACGAGCCGTTCACGCCGGAAGACTTTGCCGCGATCGAAAAGAAGATGCGCGAGATCATCGCACGCGACAAACCCTTTACCAAGGAAGTGTGGGACCGCGAGAAGACCAAGCAGGTGTTTCGCGACAAGGGCGAGGCCTTCAAGGTCGAACTGGTCGACGCCATTCCCGGCGACGAGCCGATCAAGATCTATTTCCAGGGCGACTGGTTCGACCTCTGCCGCGGTCCGCACATGAGTTCGACCGGCAAGGTCGGCAATGCGTTCAAGCTGATGAAGGTGGCGGGCGCCTACTGGCGCGGCGACAGCAACAATCCGATGCTGACGCGCATCTACGGCACGGCCTTCGCCAAGCAGGAAGAGCTCGACGCCTACCTCAAGCAGATCGAGGAAGCCGAGAAGCGCGACCACCGCAGGCTCGGCCGCGAACTCGACCTGTTCCACTTCCAGGAGGAAGGCCCCGGCGTGGTGTTCTGGCACCCGAAGGGCTGGACGATCTTCCAGGCGT
>PNLC01000285.1 GCA_013822885.1 Bradyrhizobium sp. | reverse complement strand
AGGGGTCACCGCGACAGAGCGCGTCAAGCGACAGCGCGCGCAATTCGAGTAACGCGGGTTCGAGGAGGAGTCTTCGTGCAAGAGACGGGTCTACGCAACGGTGCCTTCGGTGCCGACAAATTTGGATTAAAAAATCTCAAGACGGTGCACTGGAATCTCGGTGCGCCGCAGCTCTATCAATATTCGCTCGCAGCCGGCGAGGCCGTGCTGTCGGCCGACGGCGCCTTGTGTGCGGACACCGGTGAATTCACCGGCCGCAGCCCGAAGGACAAGTTCACGGTTCGCGACGCCACCACCGACAAGAACATGTGGTGGGCCGGCAACCAGTCGATATCAGCCGACCAGTTCTCCGCGCTCTATGCCGACTTCCTCAAGCATGCCGAAGGCATGACGCTGTACGCGCAGGATCTCTATGGCGGTGCGGACCCGAGCTTCCAGATCAAGACGCGCGTTTTCACCGAACTCGCCTGGCACTCGCTGTTCATCCGCACGCTGCTGATCCGCCCCGAGGCGTCGACGCTGCGCGACTTCGTGCCGGAACTCACCATCATCGACCTGCCGAGCTTCCGCGCCGATCCCAAACGTCACGGATGCAAGTCGGAGAACGTCGTCGCCATCGATTTCGCCCGCAAGATCGTCCTGATCGGCGGGTCTTATTATGCCGGCGAGATGAAGAAGTCGGTCTTCACCACGCTGAACTATTACCTGCCCGCCAAGGGCGTGCTGCCGATGCACTGCTCGGCCAATGTGGGACCTGCGGGCGACACCGCGATCTTCTTCGGCCTGTCCGGCACCGGCAAGACCACGCTCTCGGCCGATCCCAACCGCACGCTGATCGGTGACGACGAGCACGGCTGGGGCAATGACGGCGTCTTCAACTTCGAAGGCGGCTGCTATGCCAAGTGCATCAAGCTCTCGCCGGAAGCCGAGCCGCAGATCTTCGCCGCCAGCAACCGCTTCGGCGCCGTGCTGGAGAACGTGGTGCTGGACGAGGACACCCGCGTTCCCGATTTCGACGACGGCTCGAAGACCGAAAACACCCGTTCGGCCTATCCGCTCGACTTCATCCCGAACGCCTCGCGCACCGGCCGCGCCGGCCAGCCGAAGAACGTCGTGATGCTGGCCGCCGACGCCTTTGGCGTGCTGCCGCCGATCGCCAAGCTTTCGCCGGCGCAGGCGATGTATCACTTCCTGTCCGGCTATACCGCCAAGGTCGCCGGCACCGAGCGCGGTCTCGGCAACGAGCCGCAGCCGGAATTCTCCACCTGCTTCGGCTCGCCGTTCCTGCCGCTCGATCCGTCGGTCTACGGCAACATGCTGCGCGAGCTGATCGCCAGGCACAACGTGGACTGCTGGCTGGTCAACACCGGCTGGACCGGCGGCAAGTACGGCACCGGCAGCCGCATGCCGATCAAGGTCACGCGCGCGCTGCTCACCGCCGCGCTCGACGGCTCGTTGCGCAATGTCGAGTTCCGCACCGACAAGTTTTTCGGCTTCGCGGTGCCGACGGCGCTGCCGGGCGTGCCGAGCGAGATCCTCGATCCCGTCAACACCTGGAAGGACAAGGCCGAGTTCGACAAGACCGCGCGCGCGCTGGTCGGCATGTTCCAGAAGAACTTTGCCAAGTTCGAAGCCCAGGTCGACGCCGAGGTCCTCGCCGCCGCGCCGGACCTGAAGCTCGCGGCCGAATAGCAAACTTTTGAAAGCCAATGAAAAGGGCGGCTCGTCGAGCCGCCCTTTTGCTTTGCGTGGTCCCTGGATCCCGCAGCCCGTCAGAGCAACGTCAACATGCCGCGCAGGCAGACATAGCCGCCGGCGACAATGACGATCCCGGCGAAGGTCGATCGCAATATCTTGTCGTGTGAACCGATCATCCGGCCCGTCGCGATTCCGGCAAGGCCCCCGAGCAGGCCGCCGGCGATGAACAGGCCGGCCAGCCGCCAGTCGATCAGGCCGGACACGGCGTAACTGATGGCGGTCGATGCGCCGAAGGCGACGACGGCGACCAGCGAGGTGCCGATGGCATAGATCAGCGGCATCCCCGTCGCCAGCATCAGCCCGGGCACAATCAGGAAGCCGCCGCCGATGCCGAAAAATCCGGAAAGGAGGCCGACGGCGAAGCCGATGCCGACCAGCATCGGCATCAGCCGTCGCGCGGTGGTCGCGGTAAGGCGGATCGCGGGATCGCCGCCGCCCGCGCGCTTCTTCAGCATCAGGGCGCCGATGACAATCATGAGGATGCCGAACAGCAACAGCAAATTCTGGCCGTCGAGCTGCTTGGCGACACTGGCGCCGGCAAATGCGCCGGCGACGCCCGCCATCGAGAACACGATCGCGCATGGCCAACGGACATTGCCCGCGCTCCAGTGCGCGATCATGTTGGCAAGCGCGCTGACGGCCACCGCAATGGCGCTGGTACCGATCGCCACATGCGGCGAGGCGACGCCGACGCCATAGACCAATAGCGGCACCGCCAGGATCGACCCGCCGCCGCCGACAAGGGCGAGGATGAACCCGACGGCGCTCCCCGACAGGACCGTGGCGAAATCAGCGGCATGGATCGGCATGGCGAAGGCCCCCTCAGGCGACGGCAGCGTTGCCCGCGCGCCGGTTCCACGGTGCAAGCGACAATAGCCGGGCCATCATGCAGGAGCCGCTGACGCCGGCGAAAACCAGCCCGGCGCCGACGAATGCCGCAAGCGCGTAGAAACCGGGGTGGACGAGCGTGCCCAGTGCGGTGCCGACGAAGACCAGAGAACCGGCCGTGATCTGCACCTGCCGCATGATCTCGATCGGCTGGTTCTTGTTCTCGACCACGGGCAATCCGGCGCTCTTCCAGGCATCGATGCCGCCGTCGAGGATATAGGCGTCGTAGTCGGAGCATTGCGCGAGGCGTGCGGCATTGCCGGCGGTCCGGTTGCCGCTGCGGCAATGGAAAATCACGGCCGGCGCTTCCGTTCCGATCTCGAGCTTGTTCAGGCGTGACAGTGGCGCGTGGCGCGCGGCGGGAATCCGGCTGCGCGCGTGCTCATCGAACTCCCTGATGTCGACGAGCACTGCGCCACGATCCATCAGCTCTTTCGCCTTGGCAGGGGAGACATGGGGAAGTGACATGATCGAAACTCCTTGTTGCGGGTTGCAGTTCTTGCGGCGGAACCGACCGGGCGGTTCCACCATTAGCCATCGCCAGGTCTTTACATTAGATATTGCTAAATTAGATATCGAGAATATAATGTCAATAGCAATGATCCCACGGAGTTCAGAACCAATGACCCAAGCACCCGCACCCATCATCAGGGCGTTCTTCGACCAGCCCACCAACACCATCAGCTATCTGGTGTCCGATCCCGTGACCCGCCGCGCGGGGGTGATCGATCCCGTCCTCGATTTCGATCAGCGCGACGGCACCGTCGACGTCCGTTCGGTAGAAGCCATTCTGGCGGCGGCGAAGGGGGACAAGCTTGCGATCGAGTGGGTACTCGAGACCCATGCGCATGCCGACCATCTCTCCGGAGCGCCCTACATCAAGTTCAGGACCGGCGCGCGGATCGGCATCGGCGAGCACATCAAGGACGTGCAGCGGATCTTCCGCCCCGTATTCAATGCCGAAGACCTGCGGACCGATGGCAGCGATTTCGATCGCCTGTTCGCCGACGGCGAGACGTTCGGCATTGGCGAACTCGTCGTCGAGGTCCTGCACACGCCGGGCCACACGCCGGCGGACCTGTCGTACAAGATCGGCGATGCCGTGTTCGTCGGCGACACGCTGTTCATGCCCGACTACGGCACCGCGCGCGCCGATTTTCCGGGCGGGGACGCCGGTCAGCTCTATCGATCGATCCAGCGGCTGCTGCGGCTGCCCGACGAAACGCGGCTGTTCATGTGCCACGACTACAAGGCGCCCGGACGCGACGAATACGCCTGGGAAACCACGGTGCGCGACGAGCGCGAGCACAACGTCCATCTTCGCGGCGGTGTCACGGAAGAGGCGTTCGTTGCGATGCGACAGTCGCGCGATGCGACGCTGTCCGCGCCGACGCTGCTGTTGCCGTCAATTCAGGTGAACATCCGCGCCGGCCGGTTTCCCAAGGCGGAGAGCAATGGCGTGCATTATCTGCAGTTACCGGTTCGCCCGCGGGCCGGCGCCGAGAGGGCGGTCATCTCCTGAGAGTCTGGCTAGAAAAGCAGCCAATAAAATCGGCACTTTCGATTTTCGCTCGTCATGCCCGGCCTCGTGCCGGGCATCCACGTCTTTGCTTCGACGAGCAAGAAAGACGTGGATGGCCGGGACAAGCCCGGCCATGACGGAGGAAGGGCACTTGGAGATGCTCCGCGCTGGCTCTAGCCGTTGCCCGGCAGCACCGCGTTGCTGGGCGTCCGGCGATCGGTGATCTGCAGGCCAAACAGGCTGCCGACCAGTTCGACGGCGACGCGGGCAGTGCGGCCGCGCTCGTCGAGAAACGGATTGAGCTCGACGATATCGACCGAGCGCACCAGCCCTGAATCGTGCAGCAGTTCCATGATCAGGTGCGCTTCGCGATAGGTCGCGCCGCCCGGCACGGTGGTGCCGACGCCGGGGGCCACCGCGGGATCCAGGAAGTCGACGTCGAAGCTGACATGCAGCACGCCGTTCTGCGCCCGCACACGCTCGATCACCTTGCGGATCAGCACGGCAACCCCGAATTCGTCGATCGCGCGCATGTCGGCGATGGCGACGCGGCGCTCGAACACCAGTTTCTTCTCGTCCGGATCGATCGAGCGGATGCCGAACAAATCGAGCCGTTCGGGACCGATCGAGGCCCGCGGCTCCTTGCCGAGCAGACGGTCGAGACCGGGTTCGCCGCACAGAAACGCCGCCGACATGCCGTGCATGTTGCCGGTTTCCGTCGTCTGCGGCGTGTTGTAGTCGGCATGGGCGTCGAGCCACAGCACGAACAGCGGCCGGCCTTTTTCGCGCCAGTAACGTGCGACGCCGTTCACCGATCCCATCGACAGCGAGTGATCGCCGCCCAGGAAGATCGGAATGGCGCCGGATCGGGCCAGCAGGAAGGAGCGCTTGCTCAGCGCGCGGATCCATCCCTTGATCTCGTCGTAGAATCTGGCCTTTGCCGGCGGCGATCCCTCGGCGGCCTCGATGCTGGAGGGCGCCATGTCGCCATGATCCTCGACGGTGAAGCCGAGTTGGCCGAGGATGCGGCCGATGCCTGCGGTCCGCAGCGCCGCCGGCCCCATCAGGGTGCCGGGCTGGGAGGCGCCGATCTCAATGGGGATGCCGAGCAGGGCGATCTTTGGTCGGCTGGCATCGGGTTCGGACATGCGGCGGAACCTCCAATGGAGTCGTAAGGCCACGGCGCAATAGCGGCCTAGCCTACTCTACAAGAGATTCGCGCCGCGCTGACGTCCCTTACACCTTGAAATAGGCGATCTGCGTCGTGGTCGCGAGCAGGCGCCCCGAGGGCGACCACAATTCTCCGTGCTGGTCGCCGTAGCTCCGGTGGAAGATCCTGGCGTCGGCCGTCGCCAGCACGCGCGTGATATCCTCGGCCGCGAGTTCTTCCGACGAGGTGTGGAAATAGGTCGTGATCGAGACCGTGCCGAACGGGATCAGTTCGCGCCGCGCCAGAAACACCCGGCCGAAGAAGGCGTCCGACATCGACATCAGCGACAGCATGTCGATCCTGCGGGGCGTGTGGTCGGCGATCCATTGCTTGGAATACGCGTCGAGCGGCTCCGCCGCAGGCGAGCCGTAGAAACTCGGCTCGCCCTCCACGAACCGGAAATCATACTGATGCGTCCACGTCATCGGCGTGCGCGGGAACGAACGGGCCTGCTCGAACGGGATGGCATCGGGGAAGGTCGCCTGCTGGTGCGACCAGGAGGGACGACGTTCGGCGAAAACCGCAGTTGCCAGCGTTGCGACGTTGCCGCCTTGCGTCATCTCCACGGACCAATGCTGGCTCGATCGGTTGGCCTTGACCAGCCGCACGTCGAGATCGAAAGCCCCTTCCGCCACCGGCGCGCAGAAATTCA
>PNLC01000284.1 GCA_013822885.1 Bradyrhizobium sp. | reverse complement strand
GTAGCTTTCCTCCGCGATCTCGCCCTTGTAGTCGAGCTTGAAGCCGGCCACCGAATCCTTGCCGGCCTGATAGTTCGGCACCAGCACGTAGACGCGCTTGTAGCCGCGGTCCTGCGCGACCTTGCCGAGAATTTCGTGGACCTGATCGTTCTGGTACGAGGTCACGTAGAAGAACGGATTGCACTCCTTGCCGGCGTAGCTCGACGGTCCAGCGTTGGGGCTGATCATGAACGTCTTGTTCTCGGTGACCGGCCGGTGAATGGCCTGCAGGATGTTGGAGAAGATTGGTCCCACGACGAAATCGACCTTCTCGCGTTCGAGCAGGCCCTTGGCCTTGGTCACGGCGCCGTCAGGCTTGAGTTCGTCGTCGACCACCACAACCTCGACGTCCTTGCCGGCCATCTTGCCGCCGAGCTCCTTGACCGCGAGTTGAAAGCCGTCGCGGGACTGCTGGCCGAGCACGGCTGCCGGGCCGGACAATGTCACGATGATGCCGACCTTGATTTTCTCCTGCGCGACCGCCGGACCGGCGGCGCTTCCCAGCAAAACGGCAAGTCCTGCCAGCTTCAACGACTGCTTCATGTTATTCCTCCGTTCGGCCGCGCAGCCGAAGCCAACGCCACACACCAATAATGCTCAAGATGCAGCTTATTCTGATGACGACCGCACCCGCAAGCTGCGCAGGACACTTCAACGAAGGCACCATGCAAGCCGTGCGCCAATTACTTGAAACTTAAAGAAATATGGACAATGATCCCACGGCGCGGCTGTTCGGCGCTGTCCGAACGCCGGGCAGGCGAGACTGCATACCCAAGATTGCACACCATGATTCTTGATTCAGAGACCAAGGCCGTCGAACTCCCCGAGGACCATGGCGACGAACTCCGGCTATGGCTCCGGCTGCTGACCTGTACGAACCTGATCGAGGGCGAGGTACGCAGCCGGCTGCGCGAGCGCTTCGACGTGACGCTGCCGCGCTTCGATCTCATGGCCCAGCTCGACAAGGCGCCCGAGGGCATGACGTTGTCCGACGTCTCCAGGCGGATGATGGTATCGAACGGCAACGTCACCGGGCTGGTCGAGCGCCTGGTCGAATCCGGGCACCTCGACCGGCGCACCTCGGATGCCGACCGCCGCGCGCAGGTGATCCGCCTGACCAAGGCCGGCCGCGCAGAATTTCGCAGGATGGCGGCGGAGCATGAATTGTGGATCGCCGATATCTTCGGCGACCTGACGCCGAAGGATGTCCGCGAACTGATGCGGTTGCTGGCGAAGACCAAGGCGTCGGCGCAGAAATCCGCCAAGGCGCGCACGGAGTGAAATCGATTGCCGGAGGTGATCCGTTGAGCCCGGACGTCGACTACGAGGCCGAATACAACAATCGCGCGCGGGTTCCGGAGAATCCCGCGATCATCGCCGGCTGGTCACGCGATGCGAAGGCCTATCGCGAGGCGCATCAAGCCCGTCACAAGGTGATCGAGTACGGTACGGGCGAGCGCAACCGGATCGACTTGTTCTCCGGCGATGGTACCGGGCCGATCGTCGTCTTCATCCATGGCGGCTATTGGCAGGCGCTCGACAGTTCGTTCTTTAGCCACCTCGCAGGCGGTCTCAATGCCCACGGCATCGACGTCGCAGTGCCGAGTTACGATCTGTGCCCCACGGTTTCCATCGCCGAAATTATTGACGAGATGCGGGCGGCTTCGCGTGAGCTCGCGCGGCTAAGAAGGCCGCTTGTCGTGAGTGGCCATTCCGCGGGCGGTCATCTCGCAGCATGCATGCTGGCGACGGACTGGCGCGCATTCGATGCAGCGATGCCGGAAGAACTCGTGACCGCGGCCTACGCGATTTCGGGGCTGTTCGACCTACGTCCGCTGGTCAACACGTCCATCAACACTGCGTTGAAGCTCGACGAAGCGTCGGCGAGTACCGTAAGTCCCTTGCTCTGGAAATCGCCGGCGCACGGTACGCTGGACGCCGTTGTCGGTGCCAACGAAAGCGCTGAATATTTTCGGCAGAGCCGAACCATCGTGGATGCCTGGAACGCGGCCGGTATCGCGACGCGGTTCGCGACAATTCCCGACGCCAATCATTTCACCGCCATCACGCCGCTCGTCGATCCCAACTCACCGATGACGTTGCGTCTGAAGCAACTGGCGGGACGCTAGGGTTGTTGGTGCCGCCTCAGAAAGCGCGGGAGATGGCGCAAATTCGTACTTGTACAAAAATACTTTAAGCCTAAAATGATTTGCGGGGCAACGCTGCCGGGCGTCCTCGATATTCGATCTCGAGCCTTTCATTGAGGAGAGCGAGGGGCGATGGAAATGTCAGGTCAAACTCCCAGCCGATCCTCCGGTCCGGACCTTGGTCCCTCCGGTCATGTCGACGATTTTGCGCGGCGAAATCTGCCACCGTTCGAGCAATGGCCGAAACTCCTGCTCGACCGGCCCGAGTTTCAATATCCGGAGTATCTGAACGCGGCGGTCGAACTGACCGACCGTATCGTCGAAAAAGGCTGGGGCGATCGGATCGCGCTGATCGGCAATGGTCGCCAGCGCACCTACAAGGAACTCGCCGACTGGTCCAACCGCCTGGCCCATGCGCTGGTCGAAAACTACGGCGTCAAGCCCGGCCATCGCGTGCTGATCCGCTCCGGCAACAATCCGGCACTGGTCGCGGCATGGCTTGCGGCCACCAAGGCCGGCGCCGTCGTCGTCAACACCATGCCGATGCTGCGCGCCGGCGAACTCGCCAAGATCATCGACAAGGCCGAGATTGCGCTGGCGCTGACCGACAGCCGCATCGCGGACGAACTGGTCGCATGCGCGAAGACCAGCCGGTTTCTCAGGCAGGTCGTGAATTTCGACGGCACCTCGAACCATGATGCCGAACTCGACCGGGTGGCGCTGAACAAACCGGTGAAGTTCGATGCGGTCAGGACCGGGCGCGATGACGTCGCCCTGCTGGGATTTACCTCGGGCACCACGGGCGAACCCAAGGCGACGATGCATTTCCACCGCGACCTGATGATCGTCGCCGATGGCTACGCGAGGGAAGTCCTTGGCGTCACCGAGGAGGATGTCTTCGTCGGCTCGCCGCCGCTGGCATTCACGTTCGGGCTCGGCGGGCTCGCGATCTTTCCGTTGCGGTTCGGAGCGACGGCGACACTGCTGGAAAACGCCGCGCCGGGCGAGATGGTCAAGATCATCGAAACCTACAAGGCCACGATCTGCTTCACTTCACCGACGGCGTATCGCGCCATGATGGCCGCGATGGACAAGGGCGCGGATCTGTCGTCGCTGCGGATTGCGGTTTCTGCCGGCGAGACGCTGCCGGCGCCGGTATTCGAAGCCTGGACTGACAGGACCGGCAAAACGATTCTGGACGGTATCGGCTCTACCGAGTTGCTGCACATCTTCATCACCAACCGTGTCGGCGATGCCATCGCCGGAACGACGGGGCATCCGGTTTCCGGCTATGAAGCAAAGATCGTCGATGACGACATGAACGAGTTGCCGCCGGGCACCGTCGGCAAGCTCGCGGTGCGCGGGCCGACGGGATGTCGTTATCTCGCCGACAGCAGGCAATCGAACTATGTGCGCGACGGCTGGAATCTCACAGGCGATTCATTCGTGCAGGACGCGAGCGGCCGGTTGTCCTTTGTCGCCCGCTCGGACGACATGATCGTGTCCTCCGGCTACAATATCGCAGGTCCAGAGGTCGAGGCGGCGCTGCTGTCGCATCCCGCGGTCGCCGAATGCGGGGTTGTCGGCGCTCCCGACGAGGCGCGCGGCCTGATCGTCAAGGCCTATGTGGTGCTCGCGGGCGGCGCCAAGGCCGATGCCGCGCTGACGCAGGCGTTGCAGGATCACGTCAAGCGCGAGATCGCGCCCTATAAATATCCGCGCGCGATCGAATACGTCACGCACCTGCCGAAGACCGAAACCGGCAAGCTGAGGCGCTTTACGCTGCGGCAGATGGCGACCGCCAGCGGCGCGTCGACGCCCGGTGTCGCTGCGGAATGAACTCGATTGCGAAGGAGAACAGCCGGTGACCGCACCAAATGGCCCCGCCTTGACGGTCGTGGTTGCCCCAAAGGGCGATAGCCCCCAGGTGCTGCAGCCGAGCGGCTGGCCGATGCCGAAAGGATACGCCAACGGCATGGCGGCCGATGGCCGCCTCGTAGTGACCGGCGGCGTGATCGGTTGGGACACCGATGGCCATTTGGAATCCGACTTCGTCGCACAGGTGCGTCAGACGCTGAGCAACATTACCGAAATCCTTGCCGCAGGTGGGGCGCGCCCGGAACATCTGGTGCGCCTGACCTGGTACGTCGTCGATATCGAGGAATATCTGGCAAACCTCAAGAGTCTCGGCCGGATCTATCGCGAGATTTTCGGCACGCATTATCCGGCGATGGCGCTGGTGCAGGTGGTGCGGCTGGTCGAGAAAGCGGCGCGCGTCGAAATCGAGGCGACGGCGGTGGTGCCGCGCTGATTTGACATTGTGCCGGCGAAGCCCAGTCGCTACCCGGGCACCTGTATCTGCTTGGCGGCCTCGAACGCCGCCAGCCGCTCGCTGAGCTTGCCGTTCGTCATGCCGGCCCGGGCGATGATGGTGGGGACGGGTAGCGTCTCGAAAAAGTGGCAGGCCACGCGATGGCCGGGTGACGCTTCGCGCAGCTTCGGCTCCTCTGCCGAGCAGCGCGCCTGCGCGTGCGGGCAGCGGGTGTGGAAACGGCACCCGGTCGGTGGGTTGAACGGGCTCGGCACGTCGCCCTGCAGCATGACGCGCTTGGTGCGCAGGCTTGGGTCCGGCTTGGGGATCGCTGCCAGCAGAGCCTGGGTGTAGGGATGCAGCGGACGGTCATAGAGTGTCTTCTTGTCGGCGATCTCGACCAGCTTGCCGAGATACATCACCGCGACACGGTCGCTGATGTGCTTCACCACGGCGAGATCGTGGGCGATGAACAGATAGGAGAGGCCGAAGCGCTGCTGCAGATTCTGCAGCAGGTTGACGATTTGCGCCTGGATCGAAACGTCCAGCGCCGACACCGGCTCGTCGCAGACGATCAGGTCGGGATTGGCGGCAAGCGCGCGCGCAATGCCGATACGCTGGCGCTGCCCGCCCGAGAATTGATGCGGATAGCGCCTGGCATGTTCGGGCAGCAGTCCGACGATTTCCAGGAGCTCGCGGCCGCGCGCGGCCTGCGACTCGTCGTCGCCGATCTCGTGCACGCGCAGCGGCTCGGCCAGGATCTCGCCCACGGTCATCCGCGGATTGAGCGAGGCATAGGGGTCCTGAAAGATGATCTGCATGTGCCGGCGCAAACGGCGCAATTCGTCCTTGTTGAGGTTTGCGATCTCCTTGCCCTTGAAGCGCACCGAGCCCCCCGTGGGGTCCATCAGGCGAAGCACCAGGCGTCCGGTAGTCGACTTGCCGCAACCGGACTCGCCGACAAGCGCCAGCGTCTCGCCGCGGGCGATCTCGAAGCTGACGTCCTCGACGGCGCGCACCAATCCTACGACCTTGCGGCGGATGAGGCCGCGGCTGACCGCAAAATGCTTGACCAGGCCATCGACCTGCAAGACCGGGACATCGTGGGCGAGCGCGCTCATGACATCACCTCGACCGGCGCCTTCCAGCACGCCACCTGGTGGCGGGGCGCAATATCGCGCAACGGCGGCGGCTGCTGGCGGCAACGCAGGTCCGCGAACGGACAGCGCGGCGCGAAGCGGCAACCCTTGGGCTGGTTGTTGGGGCTGGGCACCATGCCCTCGATGGTGGCGAGCCGCTTGCGGTCGACATCGATGCGCGGGATCGAGCCGAGCAGCCCGATCGTATAGGGATGCTGCGGATCGGCGAACAGGTCGTTGACGTCGGCACTCTCGACGATGCGGCCGGCATACATCACCAGCACCTGGTCGGCGACCTCGGCGATGACGCCGAGATCGTGGGTGATGATCAGGATCGCCATGCCGAGCCGCTGCTGCAGGTCGCTCAGCAGGTCGAGAATCTGGGCCTGGATGGTGACGTCGAGCGCCGTCGTCGGCTCGTCGGCGATCA
>PNLC01000283.1 GCA_013822885.1 Bradyrhizobium sp. | reverse complement strand
CTACGGCAGGGTGATCGCGATGGGCTCGCCTGCCGAGGTGCAGCGCCATCCCGACGTTGTCGCCGCCTATCTCGGCGCATGAGGATGATGGCATGAGCGCTTCCGAGATCATCCTCAAGCTCAGCAATATCGAGAGCTACTACGGGCCGATTCAGGCCATCAGGGGTATCAGCCTCGAGGTACCCCGCGGCCAGATCGTCACGTTGCTCGGCGCCAACGGCGCCGGCAAGACCACTGTGCTCAAGACCATCTCCGGCATTCTCGATCCCCAGAAGGGCTCGATCGAATTTCTCGGCAAATCGATCCAGCGCGTCGAAGCCGACAAGATCGTGCGGCTTGGCTTGAGCCACGTGCCCGAGGGGCGCGAGGTGTTCCCGTTTCTCACCGTGCGCGAAAACCTGATGATGGGCGCCTATCCGCGCAAGGATCGCGACGGCGTCGCCGAGGATCTCGAACGCGTCTACGGCTATTTCCCGCGGCTGAAGGAGCGCGTCAGCCAGCCGGCCGGACAGCTTTCCGGCGGCGAGCAGCAGATGCTGGCGATCGGGCGGGCGCTGATGAACCGTCCGACCCTGCTGCTGCTTGACGAGCCGTCGCTCGGGCTGTCGCCGATCCTGGTCAAGGAGATATTTACCATCATCAAGCGCGTTAACGAAGAGCAGGGCATGTCGATCCTGCTGGTCGAGCAGAACGCCAAGGTAGCGCTGGAAACCGCGCATTACGGCTATGTGCTGGAAATCGGCCGGGTTGTGATGGCCGACACCTGCGAGCGGCTGATGAATTCAAAGGACATCCAGGAATTCTATCTCGGCGCCAAGGAAGAGGGCGCCCGCGGCGAGCGGCGCTGGAAGAAGAAGAAGACCTGGCGGTAGAAAACTTGGCGATAAAGGTCGCACCCAAGAGCATAGCGTTAATGACGAGTTGGAGCTAAATTCAGGCCCTGCTTCGAGAAAACAGACCGGCCGCCAAGGCCGACGCCAGAGGCGGGCCTAAGAGGGAGGAAGACGAATGGCCAGACCGGCAGTGCTGACGGTCGCCGACACGATCGCGAGGAGCTTTCTGCGTTCCGTGGAAACCCGCGGCGACCGGCCGGCGATCCGCGAAAAGAAATTCGGCATCTGGCACCCGACCAGCTGGCGCGAGTGGCTGCAGATATCCAAGGACATCGCCTACGCGCTTCATGCCACCGGCTTCCAGCCGGGCAACGTCGCTTCGATCATCGCCAATGCCGTGCCGGAGTGGGTCTATGCCGACATGGGCATTCTCTGCGCCGGCGGCGTTTCATCCGGGATCTATCCGACCGACTCCTCGTCGCAGGTCGAGTATCTGATCAACGATTCCTCGACCAAAGTGATCTTCGCCGAGGATGAAGAGCAACTCGACAAGATCCTGTCCTGCCGTTCGCGTTGCCCGACCTTGCAGAAGATCATCGTGTTCGACATGGAAGGCCTCAGCGCCTTCAGCGACCCGATGGTGCTGTCGCTGGCGGAGTTCATGGCGCTCGGGCGCAATCACGCCCAGGAAAGGGAAGCGCTGTGGGATGAGATGATCGGAAGCCGCACGGCCGACGACCTCGCTATCCTCGTTTATACGTCCGGCACCACGGGCCCGCCCAAGGGCGCGATGCATTCCAATCGCAGCGTGACGCACCAGATGCGTCATGCCAACGACCTGTTTCCTTCCACCGACCATGAAGAGCGGCTGGTGTTCCTGCCGCTCTGCCATGTCGCGGAGCGGGTCGGCGGCTATTACATTTCGCTGGCGCTGGGATCGGTGATGAACTTCGCCGAGAGCCCCGAGACCGTCCCGGACAATCTGCGCGAAGTGCAGCCGACCGCGTTCCTGGCGGTGCCGCGGGTCTGGGAGAAGTTCTATTCCGGGATCACGATCGCGCTGAAGGATGCGACCTCATTCCAGAACTGGATGTACCGCAACGCGCTCGCCATCGGCAATCGCGTCACCGAGTACAAGCTGCAGGGCGAAACGCCGCCGCTGCCGTTGCGGCTCGCCAATGGCGCCGCCTATTACCTCGTGTTCCGCAACATTCGCCGCATGCTCGGGCTCGACCGCTGCCGGCTGGCCTTCACGGGGGCGGCGCCGATCGCGCCGGACCTGATCCGATGGTATCTCGCGCTCGGCATCGACATGCGCGAGGTCTACGGCCAGACCGAAAATTGCGGTGTCGCCACCGTGATGCCGCCCGACCGCGTCAAGCTCGGTTCGGTCGGCAAGGCAGCCCCCTGGGGCGAGGTCATGATCTCGCCGCAAGGCGAAATCCTGATCCGCGGCGATTTCCTGTTCATGGGCTATCTGAACCAGCCGGAGAAGTCCGCCGAGACCATCGATGCCAAGGGATGGCTGCACACCGGCGACGTCGGCTCGATCGACAATGAGGGCTTCGTCAAGATCACCGACCGGATGAAGGACATCATCATCACCTCCGGCGGCAAGAACATCACGCCGTCGGAAATCGAGAACCAGCTGAAGTTCTCACCCTATATCTCCGACGCCGTGGTGATCGGCGACAAGCGGCCGTATCTGACGTGCCTCCTGATGATCGACCAGGAGAATGTCGAGAAGTTCGCGCAGGACCACGATATTCCCTTCACCAACTACGCAAGCCTTTGCCGCGCGCCCGCGATCCAGGAGCTGATCCAGCGCGAGATCGAGGCGGTCAACGCCAACTTCGCGCGCGTCGAAACCATCAAGAAGTTCTTTCTGATCGAGCGCCAGCTGACGCCCGAAGATGAGGAACTGACCCCGACCATGAAGCTGAAGCGCAGTTTCGTAAACAAGCGCTACGCGACCGAGATTGACGCCATGTATGGCGAACGGGCGGTGGCGTAGCCAACGTGACTTGAATTGGAAGTTTTCGAACGGAGTTTTTTTGGAAAACGCGAAGGATCGAAAAGGCCCCACCCTTCGCTCAACACGGGCCATCGAAGAGGAGACTGTAATGTCGAAATCGTTCAAGGCGTTCGGCCTTGCGGTCAGCGCGCTCGCGCTGACGCAGCTGCCGGCCGCCGCCCAGACCAAGATCACCAATGAAGGCATCTCGGCGTCCGAGATCGTCATCGGCACCCATCAGGACCTGTCCGGCCCGATCAAGGTCTGGGGCGTTCCGGTTTCCAACGGCATGAAGATGGCGGTCGAGGAGATCAACGCCGCCGGCGGCATCCACGGCCGCAAGATCAAGATGATACTCGAGGACAACGGCTACGATCCGAAGAAGGCGGTGCTGGCCTCGCAGAAGATGGTCGAGCGCGACAAGATCTTCGCCATGATCGGCCCGATGGGATCGCCGACCGTGCTGGCGGCGCAGGACATCCTGTTCGACGCCGGCGTGTTCCAGCTGTTCCCGCTGACGGCTGCCGAGTTCACCTTCAAGTTCGATCCGGCCAAGCCGCAGGAGCGATTGAAGTTCAACAACCTGCTGCCCTATGTCGAGAGCACGCGTGCCGCCGTCAAGTACATGGTGGAGGCGAAAGGCTTCAAGAAGCCCTGCATCATGAATCAGGACGACGAGTACGGAAAGAACGTGCTCGACGGCTTCAACCAGCAGTTGGCCGCAATGAAGGTGACGCCGGCGTCGGTGACCAGCTACAAGCGTGGAGCATCCGATTTCAGTGCCCAGATCGCCAAGATGAAGGCCGATGGCTGCGACATGGTCGTGCTCGGCACGGTCATTCGCGAAACCATCGGCGCCATGGGCGAAGCCAAGAAGCTCGGCTGGGACGTCACCTTCCTCGGTGCCACGCCGACCAACGTGCTGGAAGTCCCGGCGCTCGGCAAGGAAGCAGTGGAAGGGCTCTATGCGGCCTCCGGCTTCGAAATCCCCTACGAAGACACCGCAAAGGGCAAGGTCAAGGACTGGCTCGCCAACTACAAGAAGATGTTCAGCACCGACGCCAACACGCAGGCGATCATCGGCTACAACTCCGTGATGACCTTTGCCTTCTATGCCCAGAAGGCCGGCAAGGATCTGACTGGACAGAAGCTGATGGACTCGCTCGAATCGGGCGAGAAGTTCCTGGACATCTTCAACTCGCCGCCGACCAAGTTCTCCAAGACCGACCATCTGGCCAACACCATCACCCAGGTGCAGCAGGTCAAGGGTGGCCGCTGGGTTCTGGTCAAGGAAGGCCTGATGTTCTGAGGGGGCGCTTCGTTCTCCGCGGAAGGGCTTAACGACAGAGGGGCTGTGCGATGATTTCGTACGGCCCTTCTTGTTCGTTCGGCTGTTTGACTCAGCACCTGGTCATTGCGAGGAGCGAAGCGACGAAGCACTTGCTATGCCGCGCGATGGATCGCTTCGCTTGCGCTCGCAATGACAATCTTCACTTCGGCCGGATTGCGTCCGCGGTGCCCTGGATGAAGGCCTGGATCTTCACCACTTCGGCTTCAGTCAGCTTGCCGGTGAAGTCGGGCATCCCCTGGTCGCGGAACGGTCCCTTGAACACGAAGTCCTTAAGGTTCTCGATCGTCTCCTTCGGCACATAACCCAGGTTTCTGACATTGCCGCCCTTGTGGACGCCAGGCACGCCATGGCACTGGGCGCAGGCGGCGACGTAAAGCGCGGTACCATCGGGCACGTCCTTCGGGTCGTACTTGACGCCGGCGAGCAGGCCTTCGGTCTGGTACTTCACGAAGGCAGGCGGCGGTGCGTTGCCGCCGACCGCGAAGGTGTAGACCGTTCCCGGGCTCTGATATTCGGTCGCGCGAACGGCAATTCCGAACACACCGCCCCAGCCGACGGCGATCGAGACATATTGCTTGTCGTCGATCATGTAGGTGGATGCGGCCGCGACCACACCGCTTCCGACCGGCGTCTCCCAGAGTTTCTCGCCTGTCGTGGCATTATACGCAATGAAGCGCCCATCCGCCGTACCCTGGAATACGAGGTTGCCGGCGGTCGTGAGCGTGCCGCCGTTCCACGGCGCCACATATTCAGCACGCCAGACTTCTTTCTGCTTCACAGGATCCCAGGCAAGCAGCCGTCCAAAGGGCGCGTTTTTCGGAGGAGTGGCGTCAAGCAGGAAGCCGACGTTCCAGCCAGCCGCCGAGGCGAACTTGCCGGGCTCCTGTGCGTTGTGCTTGAGCGTCTTTTCTGGCGTCAGGTTGAGCGGTACGCCCTGCGCCGGCAGATAGACGAGGCCGGTCTGCGGATTGAAAGACATCGGATGCCAATTGTGCGCACCATAAGGACCGGGGATGCTGTCATAGGCAGCATCTTCGCGCGCCGCCTTCACCTCGATCGGCCGGCCGTTGGCGTCATAGCCGGTGGCCCAGTTCACGTCGACGAAGTTCTTCGCCGAGATGAACTTGCCGTTGGTGCGGTCGATGACGAAGAAGAAGCCGTTCTTCGGCGCGTGCAGGATCACCTTGCGCGGCGCGCCGTCGATATTGATGTCGGCCAGGATCATCGGCTGGGTAGCGGTATAGTCCCAGTGGTCGCCCGGATTTTCCTGATAGTGCCAGGCATATTTTCCGGTATCCGCGTTCAGTGCGACGATTGAGGACAGATAGAGGTTGTCGCCGCCGGCGGGACTGCGGATTTTCTGGTTCCAGGGCGAGCCGTTGCCGGTGCCGATATAGACGAGGTTCAAATCTGGATCGAAGGTGATGGTGTCCCACGCCGTGCCGCCGCCGCCGTTGATCCAGTATTTGCCGGCGGGATCCCAGGTTTTGGCCGCGGCCGCCATCGATTCGTCTTCGAACGGCTTGGACGGATCGCCGGGCACGGTGAACCAGCGCCAGGCCTGGTTGCCTGTCTCGGCGTCATAGGCGGTGACATAGCCGCGGGCGCCGTATTCGGCACCGCCATTGCCGATCACCACCTTGCCGTTGAACACCCGCGGCGCGCCGGTGATGGTGTAGGAGTGTTCCTTGCTGACGACGGTGTCCTTTTCCCAGACCACCTTGCCGGTGACCGCGTCGAGCGCGATCAGCCGTCCGTCATAGGCGCCGACGAAGACCTTACCCTTCCACAGTGCAACGCCGCGATTGACGACGTCGCAGCAGCCCCGATAGCCCTTCTCGCGATCGATCTTCGGATCGTAGGTCCACAGCCGCTTGCC
>PNLC01000282.1 GCA_013822885.1 Bradyrhizobium sp. | reverse complement strand
TGCTTCAACGGCGATCGCGGCCTCGCACTTTTGTTTTGTTTGCTACGTCCGCTTGAGTCTTACCTCGCGCGTTCGTCATACCCGCGAAAGCGGGTATCCAGTGCGCCGCGGCCCCGCAGTTTGATTGCGAACGTCTCTGGAATACTGGATCACCCGCTTTCGCGGATGATGACGGCAGAACAAGATCCCGCATGACGGCAATCCCCTCCAAGGCCGATCTCCGCACCGCCGCGCTTGCCAAGCGCGAGGCGTTGAGCGACGAGCAGCGCGCTGCTGCCGCGCAAGCCATGGCCAGGCGCGGCCTGCCGTTCGCGATTCTTCCGGGCGTCGTGGTCTCGGGATACTCGCCGATCCGCAGCGAGATCGATCCTGCGCCCTTGATGCGGAAACTCGCCGAGCAGGGCGCAAGGCTGGCGCTGCCCGCCGTACTGTCGCGCGGAAAATCGCTGGCGTTTCGCGTGTGGTCGCCTGACGACCGGTTGATGCTGGGGCCGCTCGGCATTCCCGAGCCGTCGCCCGCGGCCCAGGAACTGGTGCCCGATATCATGCTGGTGCCGCTGGCGGCGTTCGACCGTCAGGGGCACCGCATCGGCTACGGCGCGGGGCACTACGACTACACGCTCGCCCATCTTCGCAAGGCGAAAGCCATCACGGCGGTTGGCATTGCATTCGCAGTGCAGGAAATAAAAGCGATTCCAGCGCTGCCGCACGACGTGGCGCTGGATTATGTGCTAACGGAAAAGAAAATGTTCGATTTCCGGAGTTGAAACTTTGCGAATTCTTTTCGTCGGTGACGTGGTCGGCCGGTCAGGGCGCACCGCAATCTCTGAGTATCTGCCCGGCATGGTCCGGGACTGGAAACTGGACCTCGTCGTCGTCAATGGCGAGAATTCAGCCGGCGGCTTCGGCATCACCGAGGCGATCTATCAGGAATTCCTCGATGCCGGCGCAGATGCGGTCACGCTCGGCAATCACGCCTGGGACCAGCGCGAGGCGCTGGTGTTCATCGAGCGCGCGCCGAAGTTGGTTCGGCCTGCGAATTTTCCAAGGGGGACGCCCGGCCGCGGTGCGGCGCTGGTCGATACCAAGAACGGCAAGCGCGCGCTGGTCATCAACGCCATCGGCCGCGTCTTCATGACGCCGTTCGATGACCCGTTTGCGATCCTGAACCGCGAACTCAAGGCCTGTCCGCTGCGCGAGGCGGCGGACGCGGTGGTGGTCGATTTCCATGGCGAAGCGTCGAGCGAGAAGCAGGGCATCGGGTACTTCTGCGACGGGCGCGCCAGCCTCGTGGTCGGCACCCACACCCATGTGCCGACCGCCGATCACCAGATCCTCGCCGGCGGCACCGCCTACATGACCGACGCCGGCATGACCGGCGATTATGACTCGGTCATCGGCATGCAGAAGGAAGAGCCGCTGCGGCGCTTCACGACCGGCATCCCCTCGGGCCGCTTCGAACCGGCGGCCGGCATGGCGACCCTGAGCGGCGTTGCGGTCGAGACCGACGATGCCACCGGGCTTGCGCTGCGCGTCGCACCGGTGCGGGTCGGCGGCAGGCTCGAACCGGCGACGCCGGGCTTCTGGGCCTGAGCACGCATCTGTCGGCGGTTCATTCGAACTGAATCACCTTGTCCAGTGTGATCGGCAGATCGCGGACGCGTTTTCCCGTGGCATGATAGACGGCGTTTGCGATCGCCGCAGCGACGCCGACGATGCCGATCTCGCCAAGGCCCTTGATGCCGAGCGGATTGATAGTCTCGTCGGGCTCGTCGACGAAGATGACCTCGATGTCATGCACGTCGGCGTTAACAGGCACGTGGTATTCGGCGATGTTGGCATTCATGACCCGGCCGAAGTGATGGTCGTACAGCGTCTCCTCGTGCAGCGCCATGCCAATACCCCATACCACGCTGCCCATGATCTGGCTGCGGGCGGTCTTGAGATTGAGGATGCGGCCGGCCGCCACGGCATTGACCACGCGGGTTACCCTGATCACGCCGAGTTCTTCGTCCACCTTGACCTCGGCGAAGACGGCTGAATGCGCGTTGCGGGCGTGCAACTTGTCTTCCGTGAACGTATTGCTTTCCTCCCGCTCGATACGCTCGACCTTGCCGTGCTGCATAACGCTCGCGATCGATGCAGCCTGGCCGGGATCCTTCGTGCTGACGATCTTGCCGTCCGCCAGCGTGACGTCGTCCGCCGCGGCGCCAGCCAGCGGCGAGTCCTTCATGCGTTTGGCCAGCCGCAGCAACTCCTTGCGAACCGCGTGCGCCGTCGTCGCAATCGCGTTGCACACCGAAGCTGCGATCCACGATCCGCCCTCCAGCGGGCTTTGCGGCAGCGAAGAGTCGCCGAGCTTGACGCTGATGTTGTCGATCGGCAGGCCAAGCATGTCGGCGGCGACCTGCGCCATGATGGTGTACGTCCCGGTGCCGATATCGGAGGCGGCGGTTGCGACTTCCGCGTGTCCGTTGGCAGTCAATACGATGCGGACCGCTGCCGGCATCTGCAGCGCCTCCCAGACGCCGGTCGCCATGCCCCATCCGACCAGCTCGTGGTCGTCGCGCATCGAGCGCGGCTCCGGATTGCGTTTTTCCCACCCGAACGCGGCCGAGCCCTGCCCGTAGCATTCGCGCAACTGCTTGCTGGAATAGGGCAGGCCGGTGTTCTGGTCGCGGTCGGAGTAGCATTGCAGCCGCAACTGCACCGGATCGATCTTGAGCGCGATGGCAAGTTCGTCCATCGCGCATTCGAGAGCGTAGACGCCGGTCGCCGCACCCGGTGCGCGCATGTCGGAGGACGTCGGAACGTCCAGCCGCGCCAGCTTGTGCACGAACTTCGTGTTCGGGCTGGTGTAGAGCAGATCGGCCCAGCCGGTGTCGTTGCGTGAAAATTCCTCGAATTGCGAGGTTACGGCAATCGCCTCGTGCATGATGGCGTCGAGTGTTCCGCCGGACCGGGCGCCGAGCGCGAGACGCTCGATCGTCGCCGGCCGGTAGCCGAGCGCATACATCTGTTCGCGCGTCAGTACGACGCGCACCGGGCGCTGGACCGCGCGCGCGGCCAACACAGCGAGCACAACCTGATATTGCGGCCGCAGGGCGGCGCCGAAGCCGCCGCCCATGTAGGGGGACAGGACGCGTACCGCGTCAGGCTTCAAGTCGAACACCCCGCACAGATAGCGTTGCACGTTTTGGACGCCCTGGGTCTTGTCGTACACCGTGAGCTTGTCGTCCTCCCACATCGCCGTCGAGCCGAACAACTCCATCGGGTTGTGGTGCTCGGTCGGGATGAAGTATTCCGCCTCGTGGCGCACGTCGGCCGCGGCGAAAGCCTTCTCGGCATTCCCGCGCGGCTTCTCGGGTTTTTCGACTGCAAAGGCTTCGCCACGTTGCGCGTGCAGATCCGTGACATGGGCCTCTCTCTGGTATTCGACCCGCACCAGCGAAGCGGCGAAACGGGCCGTTTCCCAGTCCTCGGCCAGTACCACGGCGACCGGCTGTCCGCAGAACAGGATTCGGTCGTCGTAAAGCGGGCGATAGGGCGAACCCTTTTCGGGCGCGGTGTCGTCCTTGTAGGCGTCGTCGCTGTCGGCCATTTCGGGGCGATGCTGGTGAGTGAGGATGTCGATTACGCCGCGGACGCGCATCGCTTCGCTGGTGTCGACCAGGCTGATCCTTCCCTTCGCGATGGTCGATCCGACGACCTGGCCGTAGACGAGGCCAGGGAGGTTGAACTCGCCGGCATATTTGGCTTCGCCGGTGACCTTTGCTCTGCCGTCGACGCGGGAAGTAGCCGTTCCGATATAGGATGCCATGACGCTCACCGGATTTTCTTGACGGACTGTGACTGCGGCATGCCGCGCGCCGCCTGGCTCAGTGTTCGCACGATGGCGCGCCGGGCCAGCCCGATCTTGAAGTTGTTGTGCCCATAGCCCTGGGCGCCCTGCAGCAGCAGGTCCGCTGCCTTTGTGAACGCGCTCTCGCCGGCGTGCTGTCCGCGCATGGCTGCTTCGGCCGCCGGGTCCCGCCAAGGCTTGTGTGCGACCCCGCCCAACGCCAGCCGTGCCTCCTTGATCGTGTCGCCCTCGAGCTCAAGCGCTGCGGCCACCGAGACCAGGGCGAACGCATAGGACAGGCGGTCGCGGATTTTCAGATAGGAGTAGTTCGCGTTGAAGCCCTTCGCGGGAATTTCGATGCCGGTGATGATCTCGTCGGATTCCAGGTTGGTGTCGCGCTCCGGTGTGGCGCCGGGGAGCCGATGGAAATCCGGAAATGCGACGGTTCGGGCGCCGCCGGGGCCGGCGACATGAACCCTGGCGTCAAGCGCCGCGAGCGCGACGCACATATCGGAAGGATGCGTCGCGATGCAGGCGTCGCTGGTCCCGAGAATGGCGTTGATGCGGTTGACGCCGCTGATCGCCGAGCAGCCGCTGCCTGGCTTTCGCTTGTTGCACGGTGTCACAACGTCATAGAAATAGAAGCACCGCGTGCGCTGCAGGAGGTTGCCGCCGGTCGAAGCCATGTTGCGCAGTTGCTGCGACGCGCCGGCAAGAATTGCGCTCGCCAACAGCGGATAGCGCTGCTCGATCAGCGGGTGGTAGGCGAGGTCGGAGTTCGGGACCATCGCTCCGATGAGCAGGCCGCCCTCCGGCGTTTCCTCGATGGACTTAAGAGGCAATTGCGAGATGTCGATCAGCCGGGCAGGGTGCTCGACGTCGTATTTCATCAGGTCGATCAGATTGGTTCCGCCCGCGACGAACCTTGCGGCGGGATCAGCGGCAATCTGCCTGATCGCGTCGGCGACGTCGCTTGCGCGTGCGTAGCTGAAGGGGTTCATGATCGCTCCATCGCCTGCTGGATGGCTGCCACGATGTTCGGATAGGCGCCGCAGCGGCAGATATTGCCGCTCATCAACTCGCGAATCTCGTCGGCCGTTCGCGCCTTGCCCTCGGCGATCAGGCCGGCGGCCGAACAAATCTGTCCCGACGTGCAATAGCCGCATTGAAAGGCATCGTGATCGATGAACGCTTGCTGCAGCGGATGAAGCGTGCCGTTGCTGGCGAGGCCTTCCACGGTGGTCACTTCGGCGCCGTCCTTCATCACCGCCAGCGTGAGGCAGGAATTTATCCGCCGCCCGTCCACCAGTACCGTGCACGCGCCGCACTGGCCGTGGTCGCAGCCTTTCTTGGTGCCGGTCAGGTCGAGACGGTCGCGAAGGGCGTCGAGCAGTGTCGTCCACGGGGCGACGGCCAGTCCTGTTCGGGTACCGTTGACGGTGAGTGTGATCTGGATTTTCTCCGGCAGCACATCGGTCTGCCTCAGGGGCTCGGCTGTGCCAGGTTGCGCCATTTTTTTCTCCGCCTGCGGTGGCTGATTGGGAAGCATCGTGCACGCGAGGCGATCCAGCCCGTCTCCATCGGGTCGGGGGCGCTGGACCGCCAGCCGGGGTTCCAACCTGCTTACAACCGGTTCGGGCGGGGAAGGTTCATAACGAAAGGCGTAATTTGCGCGATCCGCTGCGGCTGCGCATTTTCGGGCAGCAGTCGCAAGGCAACGCCACCGGCCGCCGCGTAAGTCGCTGATCTTGCTACAGCCGGTAGGCCGTGCGGAAGCCGCCCCAATGGCGGCCCTTGACGCGCACCGGCACGTCGATCTCGCGCATCATCACGGTATTGCCGTTGCCCATGTCGCGGGCGTAGCTCTGGATCAGGTAGGCGCGCTGGTTTCGTCCGGCGGCAAGGCCCGCCGCATCGTTGAAGATGCGGCGGTTGCGGCTGTTGGCGGTGTTCCAGGTGACGTCGCCCGGCCGCTGCGGGTGCGAATAGATCTTGTTGTGCACGGGCAAATAGCCGTTGCGGTCGATCATCGCGCAGAACGCCATCCGCGGGTCCCTGGCGAGGAACGCTTCCTGGAACGGCGGCAATGTGCGATCGGCCCAGTCCAGGATTCTGGTGCGGTGCTGCACCGGATTGCTGCCCGCGATCTCGACATAGTCGGTGTCGAACATGTCCTCGATCGAGATCGCGCCGCTGGCCACGCCGTTCTCGAAAATCTTCGTCAGCGCGGCGCCGG
>PNLC01000281.1 GCA_013822885.1 Bradyrhizobium sp. | reverse complement strand
ACCAGACGTGCAGTCCCTGCTTGAAGACTTCGGGACCGCCGACGAAATTTCCGGAGTGCCAATAGGCCAGCGTGATCTCGCGCCCCGAGGGCGCGGTGTAGAAGACCTTGATGCGCCCGCTCTCGATCAGGAAGATGCCGTCCTGTGGACTGCCCTGGCTGAAGAGCTGCGCACCGCGGTAGAGCACCTTGCGTTTCCCGGAACCCAGCACCTGCGCGATCTCGGACTCGCTCAACCCGTGGAACAGGTATGGCGGCCCGCTCCGCTGCGCCCCTGTGTCGGTCAACAACAGTGCGCCGACCTGCGCCGGTGCCACGGCCTTGCTCGCACCCGACGCCGGTCGTGGTGGGTAGTGCTTGCTGATCATCCCGAACCAAGCCCTGGTTTACGCTGCAACCGCCGGGGGAAGTGGTCCCCGGCCGAAATCGATCGCACCGAAAACTGTGCAATTGGCGCGCCAGATCGGCATTCATGCCCGGTCCAGGATCCAGGATATGTGCGCCGATATATCGCGCTATCGGCCCGCACCGCTTCCTGGATCTCGTATGGCCGGCCGCTGCGACAAACTGGCCAATCCGGACAGACTTGGTTAACATCCGCGAAGACCCCCACCCCTCTCGCCGACGAGCCTTTCCGTGAGCAAGCCTGCAAAATCAGCCGCCAAAAGTGGCGGCAATATCTATATCGGCATTGGCGGCTGGACATTCGAGCCGTGGCGCGGGGTGTTCTATCCGGAGAAGCTCACGCAGGCGAAGGAGCTGTCCTATGCCGCGTCGAAGCTGACCTCGATCGAGATCAACGGAACCTATTACGGCTCGCAGAAGCCGGAGAGTTTTCGCAAATGGGCGCGGGAAGTGCCGGACGGATTCGTGTTCTCGTTGAAGGGGCCGCGCTTCGCCACCAATCGCCGGGTGCTGGCGGAGGCCGGCGACTCCGTGAAGCGCTTCTATGACTCCGGCGTGCTCGAACTCGGCGACCGGCTTGGCCCGGTGCTGTGGCAGTTCGCGCCGACCAAGAAGTTCGACGAGGCCGATTTCGGCAAGTTCCTCGAGCTGCTGCCGCGCAAACTCGAGGGGCGCGCGCTACGTCACGTGGTCGAGGTGCGGCATGACAGTTTCTGCGTGCCCGATTTCATCGCCCTGCTGCGGAAGTTCGAAACACCTGTGGTGTTCGCCGAGCACGGCAAGTATCCGGCGATCGCCGACGTCGTCAGCGACTTCGTCTATGCGCGGCTGCAGAAAGGCAATGACGAACTCAAGACCTGCTATCCGCCGAAGCAGCTCGACGCCTGGGCTGCGCGGTTTCAGGCGTGGGCCGCGGGCGGCGAGCCTGACGATTTGCCGCGCGTCGATACAGCCAAGCCGAAGAAGGCGCCCCGCGATGTCTTTGCCTACGTCATCCACGAGGGCAAGGTGCGTGCGCCGGCCGGCGCGATGGAACTGATCGAGCGGGTGAAGTAATTCCCGGGTCCAGCGTGATGCCGGCTTGGCGATCAGCGCTGTCCAAGCTGTCCCGGGATCAGGCAATCGATCGTTCCCGTAGCCTTGCGCCAGCGACATGATGTCTGGATCGATATGGCCCGCAACACCAAACGCCTCTTCACCATCGGCTATGAACAGACGCCGTCCAAGGCGGTGCTCGACGAACTGGAAAACGCCGGCGTCAAGCTGCTGGTCGATGTGCGTGCGGTGGCGTCGTCGCGGCGACCAGGGTTTTCCAAGAACCAGCTCGCGGCCGGCCTCGACGAGCGCGGCATCTCCTATCTGCACCTGAAGGGACTGGGGACGCCGAAGAGCGGTCGCGAGGCCGCGCGCGGTGGTCAATTCGGACTGCTGCACAAGATCTATTCGGCGCATCTCAAGACGGCGCAGGCGAAGGAGGAACTCGACGAGCTATCGGCACTGGTGAAGAAATCGGGCCCGGTGTGCATTCTTTGCTACGAGCGCGACCACGCGAATTGCCACCGGCAATGGATCGCCGAGATCATCGAGCAACGCGACGGCGTGAAGGTGGAGAATCTGGTGGCGCCGCAGATATAGCAAAACTCGCCTGTCGTCCCGGACAAGCGAGCAGCGCGAGCGCCGATCCGGGACCCATAGTCACAGGACGTTGTACTTGCGAAGGCTGGAGCTCCAGCTCTTTCCAACAATTCAACCCTGTGGTTATGGGTTCGCGGCGCCCGCCGGGACGACAGTGGCGTGTGAGGCCCGCAGCCTGCGCCTCCGCCTACACCCGGAAAGTCCCATCCATCATCTTCACGGACCCACCACCGACATGGATGGACTCGATCGCGCCATTCTTCTTGCGCACGCGCGTCAGCAGCAGGCTCGGCCGGCCCATGTCGACGCCCTGCCTGATCCGCAGTTTCAGCTCACCATCCCTGGTGGCGTCGAGATCGGCGAGCAGCGCTGCTGCCGCCGCCGTCGCGCTGCCAGTTGCGGGATCCTCGGACAAGCCGCTGGCGCCGGGGTGAAACATCCGCGCCTGCAGCTCGCACGGCTTTTCGCTCGACGGCACGTCTCGTGTATAGAAATAGACTGCATCGCTGCCGTCGCACGGAAACGTCCTTTCGAATGCCGCCGCGTCCGGCTTCGCCCGCCGCAGCGCAGCGCGCGAGGCAAGTTCGACCGCGATGAACGACAGCCCCACCGAGATGACCTGCGGCGGGTGCCGATCGGTTCGCACATCGCTTGCGGTGAGCGAAAGCAGCGCTGCCGCCTGCTCGGTGCTGACATGCGACATCCGCTTCAGCGGCTGCGGCGCGGTGAATTCGGTGCTGACGACCCTGCCCTGCTCGGTCACGATTACGACCGGAACGAGCCCTGCGCCCTCCTCGAACAAGAGCCGCGCCGGAGGCTTTGCTGCCAACGTCGCCAGCACGAAGGCGGTGCCGACATTGGGATGGCCCGCGAACGGTATCTCCCGGTTCACGGTGAAGATACGCACCTGCGCATCATGGGCGGGATCGGCCGGCGGCAGTACGAAGGTCGTCTCCGAATAATTGAATTCCCTGGCGATGGCCTGCATCTGCGCCGTGGACAGCCCGCCGGCATCGAGCACCACCGCCAGCGGATTGCCGCCAAAGGCACAGTCAGTGAAAACATCCACGGTGATATAACGACGTTGCATTTCGATACCCCTCTATCCCAACCGCCACACGGCCATTGGTTGCTCATAGCCCCTGATTTCGACCTCGCCGAGCGAAACGGCATCGCCGCACGCCTCGCCTAGCGCATCGCGAACCGCCGCCGAGATCAGGAACTGCGAATTGAAGTCCTTGTTGAGCGCCTCGAGCCGCGCGGCGAAGTTCACGGTGTCGCCGATCACGGTGTATTCCTTGCGCCGGGGCGAGCCGATATTGCCGGCGACCACCTCGCCGATATGGATCCCGATTCCGATGCGCAACGGCCAGCTCGTCGCTTCGTTGGCTCGCGCGTTGGCTTCCAGCATTTCGCGCGCCGCGGCGACCGCGCGGTGCGCGGGATCCGGCGCCTCCAGCGGCGCGCCGAACAGGGCCAGAAATCCGTCGCCCAGAAACTTGTTCACGATGCCGCCGTGGCGATCGAGAATGTCGACCAGAATGGCAAACGCGCCGTCGAGCCGGTCCACCACTTCCTGCGGCGTGCGGGTGCGCGCACCGGCGGTGAAGCTGCGGAAGTCGACGAACATGACGGCGACGCTGCGGATGTCGCTGTCGGCTTTCGTACCTTCGGCCATCAGGCGTTCGACCACCTGCGGCGAGACGTGCTGGCCGAACAGGTTGGTGATGCGGTCGCGCGCGGTCGCCGCCTTGATGCTCGCCTCGAACTGCCGCCGCAACTGGTGCCCGACCGCGCCCGCGAGCACGCCGCAGACCAGGACGATCAGGCTTCGGGCAGCGTGATAATAGAGGGGTTCCGCCTGGTCGCCGATCGCCGGATGATAGAACATCGCTATGCAGAACAATTGAACGGCGGCGACGGCGCCAGTGAAGGTCGAGAGCCAGAAATCCAGCCGAAGCGTAGAGAGGATGATGAAGATGAAATACATCATCGGCGTCACGAAGCCGAGCGCGGCTATCGCCCCCATGCTGTTGATGTGCAGCGCCAGCGCGACCGTCGGCAATGAGGTCTCGATCAACGCGCCGATATAGCGCCGGATCACGGGAAGGTCGCGGCCCTGCTGCATGTGGCGCGTGACCTGGCCATGCACCCACAATTCGAACAGCATGAACGGAACGATGATCGAATAGAGATACTCCGGCCTCAGGTTACCGTGCCAGACGCGACTCACCGCCTCGGACGCGAACACGTAGACGATCCCGAGGATGATCGCGAGCAGTGCAGTGGTCGCGATCAGCGCCCTGATCCGCAACAGTTCGGTCCTCATTACCTCCTGCATCAGCGCGCGCTGGAAGTCGGCTGACACCCCTGACTCCCGGTCGCTTTTCTTCCTGACCCAGAATCCTGCCATTCCCTCACCTGTCATTCCGGGCACGCGCAAGCGTGAAACCATAGTGCGCAATTGCGCACCTGAGACTCTCGAGATTCCGGGTTCGCCTCCTCGAGGCGCCCCGGAATGACCGCGAAATTTATAACCTCAATCGAGCGTGCGACGGAAGCGCGTCACGGCGATCGTCATCGCCACCAGCATCAGTGCAATGAGTGCAATCGTGTCGTACTGCAGGTTCTGGATGGTCGCGCCCTTGAGCATGATGGCGCGGACGATACGGATATAATGCGTCAGGGGCAGTACTTCGCCGAGATACTGCGCCCAGACCGGCATACCCGCGAACGGAAACATGAAGCCGGACAACAAAATGCTCGGCAGGAAGAACATCATCGACAGCTGCATCGCCTGCAACTGGTTCTGCACGATGGTCGAGAAGGTGTAGCCGATCGACAAATTGGTGGTAATGAACAGCGTCGTCAGCAACGCCAGCATCATCATGCTGCCGAGGATCGGCACCCCGAACAGGCCTACGCCGATGCCGATGATCAGCGAGGCCTGGATGAATCCGACCAACACGTAGGGAATGATCTTTCCGAACATCACTTCCACCGGCCTGATCGGCATCGACAGCAGGCTCTCCATGGTACCGCGCTCGATCTCGCGCGTCACCGACAGCGCGGTAAAGATCAGCATGGTCATGGTCAGGATGGTGCCGACCAGGCCCGGCACGATGTTGAGCCGCGACTCGGCGGCCGGGTTGTAGCGGGCATGCGCCCTGATCTCGAACGGAAGCTGGGGCGGATCGCCGATGTGGAGGTCGTGCGCCAGCGCGGTCTGCACTACCATGCCGAGCGATCCGAGCGCAGCACCGGCGGCGACCGGATCGGTCGCGTCCGCCGCGACCAGCAGTGCCGGCTTGTCGCCGCGCCGCACCGCACGCTCGAAGCCGCGCGGGATCTCGACCCCGAACAGGACCTTGCCGGACTGCAGGAGATCGTCGAACTCGGCGACGCTGTGCACCTCGCGCGTGAAGCGGAAGTAGCTGGTATTCTCCAGCGCCTTCAGGACCGAGCGCGCCAGATCGCTCTCCTCCTGGATCAATACCGCCGTCGGCAGATGGCGCGGCGTGGTGTTGATGGCATAGCCGAACAGCAAGAGCTGCATGACCGGGATCATCACGATCATCGCAAACGAAACGCGGTCGCGGCGAAGCTGGATGAATTCCTTGACCAGCATCGCATAGCTGCGCCGCCAGAAGCCGAAGCGCGGCTCCGCGGCGCCACGATCCTGGTCAGTTGCTTCGACGGCACTCATTGGAAATTATCCCTTGAGCGGGTCATGAGATCGATGAATACGTCCTCCAGCGACGGCTCGCTGTCCTGCCACTGCCATCCCCCCTTCGCACGATAGGGCGCGATGGTCGCCTCGAGCGCAGCTTTGTCGCGCCCGGAGACGTGCAGGCTGGTGCCGAACGGCGCCACCATGTCGACGCCCGGTTGACCTGCGAGTTCCGTCGCCAGGGCGTTGAGATCGCCGCCCGTAACGGTCCAGGTCGAGAGCGCCGATTTCGCGATCACCTCGTCGACGGTGCCGTGCGCCAGCAAATGGCCGTAGGCAATATACGCAATCTCGTGACAGCGCTCGGCCTCGTCCATGTAATGGGTCGAGACCAGCACCGTCAGCCC
>PNLC01000280.1 GCA_013822885.1 Bradyrhizobium sp. | reverse complement strand
CCCATTTCGCGCGCTACCAGTTCGCGGTAGGGGCCCTTCCCCTGCACCAGAATATCGGGCGGCCCATCCTCGATGATCCGGCCGCCCTGCAGCATCACCACGCGATCGAAATTGCGCAGGGTTGCGAGGCGGTGGGCAATCGCAATCACGGTACGCCCGCGCATCAGGCGCGACAATGCCTCGCGGATCGCCTCTTCCGACTCGCTGTCGAGCGCGGCCGTCGCCTCATCCAGCAGCAGGATCGGGGCATCTTTCAGGAAGGCACGCGCAATCGCGATCCGCTGGCGCTGGCCGCCCGATACCTTTATCCCGCGGTCGCCGACGATGGTCGCCATGCCCTCCGGAAGATTTTCGATGAAGTCGCACCTCGCCGCGATCGCCGCGCGCAACACCTCGTCATCGGTGGCGTTCGGGCGGCCATATCGGATGTTTTCCATGATTGAACGGTGGAACAGCGAAATATCCTGTGGCACCACCGAAGTGGCTTCGCGCAGGCTTTGCTGCGTCACCCGCGAGATGTCCTGGCCGTCGATCGTGATGGTGCCGCGCTGGACGTCGTAAAACCGCTGCAGCAGCGTGAACAGGCTGGATTTTCCGCCGCCGGATTGGCCCACCAGCCCCACCCGTTGTCCGGCCTTGATGCGCAGATTGAATTTGTCGAACACCTGAACACCGCCGGGATATTGGAACGCGACGTTGTTGAAGGCAACGGCCGCCCCGCTCCGGACCAAGGGCTCAGCCTCGGGATGATCCTTCAATTCGTGCGGCAGCAGTAGCGTCGCAATCGCTTCCGTCATGCGCGCTACATGTTGGGTGACATCGACCAGTGCCACCGCAAGATCGCGCGTCGCGCTCAGGATCGACAGCCCAAGCGTACACACCAGTACAACGTCGCCGGTCGTTGCCCCGCCCTGTTGCCAGAGCGTGATGACCCAGGCCAGCAGAGCGATGGTCAGCAGGACTGTCACGATGGCGTGGGTAAGGCGCAGCTTTTCGAGATAGCGGAGACTGCGTCCGCGCGCGTTGAGTTCCCGCTGAACGGTCGCATCGAACCGGTCATGCTCGTAGCTCAGACCGCAGAACGCGCGCACCAGCGGCATGTTATTGATGACATCGACCATTTCACCGTCAACGGCGGCGGCCTTGTCGGCGAAGTCGTCGTGCAGCGGCCGGCCTGCGGCGGCCATGTGAAACATTCCCACCACCATGACACCAGCGATCACGAGAAGCCCCGCTGACATCGCCACACTGACGGTTCCAATCAGGAGAATAGCGGAAATGGTTGCTATGCACGGCGGCAACACATTCCAGACGAACATGTTTTCGACCGTGAACACCGCGTTGGAGGTGGCGGTGATGCGACTGGTCAGCATTCCCGGCAGCCGGTCGGAGAAATAGCTGGGCGCGTGACCGGTCAGATGACGGAACATGTCGCGGCGCAGATCCCCGGTGACGCCGACGAAGGTGAAACTCGCGGTCCAACTCGCAACACGCCAAAGCAAATTATCCGCCGCGATGAGCGACATGAGCAACGCGAATGCCAGCCATACGCCATGCGATTGACCGCTCGTCAGGCCGTCGACCAGATTCTTCACGCCGTATTGCGTGCCCACGGAGCAGGCGACGGCCCCGACGACGGCCACCAATATGACGCCATGTGCTGCGCGCCGCTGGCGCAGATAGCGCAAGACGAAAGAAAAGGGCCGGCGCGCATATCCAGAAAGATTATCCATGACGTCTTGCAAACCTGTTGAGAGGGAACGGGAATCCTCAATGCGCTTGCGCACGATTACGTGAAGAACGCTGCGTCCGGTTAGGGCCGGGTGGCCATCTCCCCGCAACAATTCTGCAGCATCAGGACGGCTGGAAACTTCGTTGTGTCAGATGGCATCAGCAAGACAACCGTGTGGAGGAAGCAAGGTGCGCTGATCGAAGGAACTTCAAAGATGCGGGAACGTTCCCGCATAGGCATGTCGGGTGCCGCCACGCGCTCAGGAAATTGTTCATTCCAGACAGGAGACTAAAATATGCGCATCGCGCAGGTTGCCCCGCTGACGGAGGCTGTTCCCCCTAAACTCTACGGCGGCACCGAACGGGTCGTGCACTGGTTGACCGAAGAACTGGTTTCATTGGGACACGACGTTACCCTCTTTGCCAGTGGCGATTCCCAGACGTCGGCGAAACTCGACGCAACGTGGCCAAAGGCGTTGCGCCTCGACGGCTCCGTGCGCGATCCCAATGCCCTGCACATGGTGATGCTGGAGCGCGTGCGGCGGAAATGCGACGATGAAGAGTTCGACTTTCTGCACTTCCATCTCGATTACTATCCGTTCTCACTGTTCTACCGGCAGCCGACACCATTCGTGACCACGCTGCATGGCAGGCTTGACCTGCCGGAGCACCAGCCGGTGTTCAGCACTTTCTCGAAGGTTCCCGTGGTATCGATTTCCAACTCGCAGCGGCGGCCGGTGCCACAGGCCAACTGGGCGCGCACCATTCACCACGGATTGCCGGAGAATTTGCTGACGCCACGGCCAGTGAAGCCGTCATACTTGTCCGTGCTTGGCCGGATCGCGCCAGAAAAAGGCGTCGATCGCGCCATCCGGATTGCAACTCGATGCGGCATTCCGCTCAAGATCGCGGCAAAGGTCGATCGCGCGGACCAGGAGTATTATGACGAGGTCATATCACCGCTGATCAAGGCCAATCCACTGGTCGAATTCATCGGCGAGATCTCGGACCGTGAGAAGCCTGACTTCCTCAGCGGTGCAATCGGCTTGCTGCTTCCGATCGACTGGCCGGAGCCGTTCGGCCTCGTCATGATCGAAGCCATGGCCTGCGGTACGCCAGTCCTCGCCTATAATAGAGGGTCGGTCCCGGAGATCATCGACGTCGGCCTAACCGGTTTTGTGGTCGAAGATGAGACCAGCGCCATCGCGGTTGTCGATCGCCTCGCGACGCTGAACCGGGCCGCCATCCGCACGCAGTTCGAGGCCCGCTTCACCGCACGCCGCATGGCGCTCGATTATCTTGCGGTGTATCGAAGCCTGATGGAAGCAGCGGAGCCACGCATCAAGCTCGTGAGCAGCGCGGAGTAGCAATAAAGCCTCGTCATTCCGGGATGGTCCGCACGACCAGACCCGGAATCTCGAGATTCCGGGTTCACGCTCCGCGCGCCCCGGAATGACCGTTCCTCAGCTCACCATCGTCCGTTTCGGCTCGACGATCTCGAACATCCGCGGGAATTCGTCCATCAGCATCATCAGTTCGCCGAGCCGCATCGGATCACCTGACACATTGATTTTGCCGGCGCCGACAGCTTCCGGAAACGTCGTAAGCTTGGCGATCACTTCGTCCAGCACGCCGCGCGCCAGCGTGAAGCCCGCATCGGCATTGGCCGCCTGTGCTCCGGCCGCATAGGTCAGTGCTGAGTTCTCCAGATTGAGAATGAAGGTTTCCCCGGTGTCGGTGAAATTCCAGTTCAGCACGATGCGCTTGCCTTCGGCCTTGGGGCCATTGAGCCGCACACCGAGCACTTCCCACAGCTGTTCGGTGCGGAGCGCCGCCAGCGTCTCGCGCGGCATCGTTGAACGCGGCGGCGCCTTGGGCATGCCCTGCCGAAGTTCCTGCGCGCCGAACAGGTAGGCGTTTCGCCAGGTCGAACTCTCCGACGCGTAGCCGAGTTGCTCGAACGTATCCGCGAGCATCGCGCGGGCAGCCTGGTTGTCGGGTTCGGCGAACACCAGATGGCTGACGGCCTGCGCGACGAAGCGAAACTCGCCCTTGGCAAAATCCTTGGCCGCGCGCGCCAGAATCGCGTCGCCACCACCCATGTACTCGACATATTTCCTGCCGGACTCGACCGGGGGCAACGGATCGAGGTTGACCGGATTGGCGTCATACCAGCCGAGATACTTCTGATAGATCGCCTTCACATTGTGCCGGATGTGCCCGTAATAACCGCGGCCGTGCCATGCGCCCTCGAGGCTCGCCGGCAGGCGGATCGCTTCCGCGATTTCGGTTGCGGTGAGCCCGTGGTTCATCAGGCGGATGGTCTGGTCATGCGCAAACTTGTAGAGGTCGCGCTGCTGGCGGATCATGGTGTCGATCCGCTCATGGCCCCAGACCGGCCAATGGTGCTGGCCGCACATCGCATCGGTCTTGCCGCCCCACATCTGCAGCGCCTCGCCGAGATATTTCGACCATGCCAACGCGTCGCGCACGTCGGCGCCGCGGAACGGCAGCAGATTGTGGAAATTATGTGTGCAGTTTTCCGCAAGGTTCAAAAGCTTGTAGCGCGGAATGAAGAAATGCATCTCGGCCGGCGCTTCGCTGTTCGGCGCCATCTGGAACTCGAATTCGACGCCGTCGATCACGCGCTTGTCGCCGGTCGCGATGATCAGGTCGGTCGGGCGCAGCAGCGCCACCGAGCCGGCCGCCATCGACTTGCCGAGCCCGCAATCGACCTGCCCGCGCACACCTTTCGCAAGGAACGGCCCGAACTGATACTGCGCGCGCCGCAGCATCGCCGGCCCGGCGATGATGTTTTCCGAGACCGCGTGTTCCATGAACAGGTTTGGCGCGATGATCGGCACACCGCCGCCGGCGAGCTCTTCGTCGTCAAGCACGCCGCGCGCGCCGCCCCAATGGTCGGTGTGGGTGTGGGTGAAGATCACGGCGGCGACCGGCCGCTTGCCGCGGTGCTGGAAGTAGAGCGCCATCGCGGCCCGCGCGCCCTCGATCGAGGTCAGCGTATCGACAACGATGACGCCGCGCTCGCCCTCGATCAGCGTCATGTTGGCGATGTCGAGCCCGCGCACCTGATAGACGCCAGGCACCACCTCGAACAGGCCATGATGCATGTTGAGCCGCGACTGCCGCCACAGGCTGGGATCGACTGTTGCGGGAGCTTCTTCTGCCGACAGGAAGCCGTAGGGCTCGAGGCTCCAGACCACCCTGCCCTGCGGCGAGGTGATCTTCGCATTCTCCACCGTGCCGAGAAAGCCGCGCGCCGCGTCGTCGAAATCGCGCGTGTCGGAAAACGGTAGCGCCTTGAGCGTTGCCGCGTGCTGCGCAATGACAGGCGCCGAGGCGTCCTTCGGAGATTGCTTGAGAGATTCCCTGGGCGTTTCAGTCGTGACTGCCTGGCTCATTATTATACACTCCCCTGCGAGACGGAAACTCGAAGTCGAACGAAGTCAGCGAAACTGCAGCCCCTCGAACTGGCCGCTGCTCCGCCATGCGTCGATATATTTGAAATAGGCCATCGGCCCCGCCGGATGACCGACATTGAGCTTGGCGGCCGGGCCAGGCTCGCGCCCCTCATTGTTGTAGTAGCCAGGCGTGCAGTCCGGCGATCCGATCATCCGGCCGGCACCGGTCAACAGCAGTTCAACCCAGCGATCCTCCGCGTCGCGGGTAACCTCGATCTCCTTGAAGCCGTTTGCCTGCGCGTGCCGGACCATCAGCGCGATCGTCCTCGCAGCCTCGGTCAGATTATGCGGCACGTTGGAGATGAGATTGGCGCCTTGCGTCGGCTGCACAAAGAATGCGTTCGGAAAACCATGGACGTGGATGCCGTGCTTGGTCCGCATGCCTGAGGCCCAGTGGTCCGACAACTTCACCCCGCCGCGGCCAGTCAGATCGAAGCCGGCGCGCCGCTTGTATTCGGTGCCGACCTCGAACCCCGACGCATAGATGATGCCGTCGAGCTGGTATTCCCTGCCCGCGACGACGACGCCATTTTCCGTGATCCGCTCGACACCCTTGCCGTCGGTATCGACAAGATGCGTACCCGGCGTGTTGAACGCCTGCAAATACGCGTCATGGAAGCACGGCCGCTTGCAGAGCTGGCGATACCACGCCTTCAGCCTGGCGGCGGTCTCGCTGTTGTCGACGACCGCATCGACGCGTGCGCGGATCTCTTCCATCTTCTCGAAATCGGAGTCCTCGAACGCCGCCAGCATATTCGCAGGAGTCCGTTGCTCGCGCGGCAGGTCCAGCACCTTGGCGCGAATTCGCCGCGACAGATCCGTCCAGCCGTCCTGCACCAGATCTTCTTCCGCGCTGCCGCCGGCCTGGTTGGCCGTGAAGTTCTCGAGCCAGCGCTGTTGCCAGCCGGAT
>PNLC01000279.1 GCA_013822885.1 Bradyrhizobium sp. | reverse complement strand
CCGCGAAGGCGAGGACATGCGGCGCACGCCGCTGAGCCGCGAATGGGCGGACCGCGGTCTCGCCCCGGGATGGCAGGCGATCAACGGCAACAAGCGCAGCCTGACGCTCGATCTGTCGAAGCCCGAGGCGATCAAGATCGTCGAGCAGCTCGCCGCGCAAGCCGACGTGGTCATGGAGAATTTCCGGCCCGGCGTGATGGACAAGCTCGGCATCGGCTATGCGGCACTCTCGGCGATCAACCCGCGGCTGATTTATTGCGCCATTTCGGGCTTCGGCCAGACCGGCCCGGAACGATTGGGCGCCGGCTATGACGGCAAGATCCAGGCCCTCTCAGGCATCATGTCGATCACGGGCCACACCGAGACCGGGCCGACGCGCGCCGGCTTTGCGGTCTGCGACGTGTTGTCCGGGGCGACCGCCGCGTTCGGCGTATCGAGCGCGCTGTTCCAGCGCACCCACACCGGCAAGGGGCAACTGGTCGATGTCTCCATGCTCGAGGCGACGCTGGCGTTTCTGTCGGGGCAGGTAGCGGATTATTCGGTGGCCGGCCACCGCCAGCAGCTCTCAGGGAACCAGGCGGTCAGCCGCAGGCCGACCGCGAACCTGTTCAGGGCGGGCGAGGGCTATCTGCTGCTCGCGGTCAATAGCGAGAAGCAATACCGCGCCCTGATGACCGCGCTCGGCCGCGCCGACGCGCTGGAGGATCCGCGCTTCGTCGACTGGTTCGCCCGCCAGGAAAACGAGCCGGCCTTGCGCGCCATCATCGAGGAAGCGCTGTCGAAGAAGGACCCGCGCGAGTGGGAAAAGGTGCTGGAGGCGGCCGGCGCGCCCTGCGCCAGCATCTGGAAGGTCGAGGAGGTGATCGATCACCCGCAGATCGCGGCGCGCGGCGCCATCCAGGAACTCGATACGCCCTATGGACGCCTGCGCTTCGCCGGCAGCGGCTTTCAGCTCGCCCATGGTGGCGGCAGGCTGGATCGTATGGCGCCCGCGCTCAGCGCCCATACCGACGAGGTGCTGGCTTCGCTCGGCTATGACGCCAGGGCGATCGCGGAACTGCGTGCGCGCGAGATCGTCTAGCGGTAGCAGGGGCGGGGCATCTCGGCCCTGTCCCGTTTTGAGCTGACCAGCGCATGGCGACCCTGCGCCAAGGCACTTTGATCGATAGAGTTCACCGTCTAAAAGACCATCTTTCCCGCTTCCCAAGAGGACAGACCATGCCCGCCTATCGCTCCCGGACCACGACCCACGGCCGCAACATGGCGGGCGCCCGCGGCCTGTGGCGCGCCACCGGCATGAAGAACGAGGATTTTGGCAAGCCGATCATTGCCGTGGTCAATTCGTTCACCCAGTTCGTGCCCGGCCACGTGCATCTGAAGGACCTCGGCCAGCTCGTCGCGCGCGAAATCGAGAAGGCCGGCGGCGTCGCCAAGGAGTTCAACACCATCGCGGTCGACGACGGCATCGCCATGGGCCATGACGGCATGCTCTACAGCCTGCCGTCGCGCGAAATCATCGCCGACAGCGTCGAGTACATGGTCAATGCGCATTGTGCCGACGCCATGGTGTGCATCTCGAACTGCGACAAGATCACGCCCGGCATGCTGATGGCGGCGCTGCGGATCAACATCCCGACCGTGTTCGTCTCGGGCGGACCGATGGAGTCAGGCAAGGTCAACATCAAGGGCAAGCTCCGCGCGGTCGATCTGATCGACGCCATGGTCGCGGCCGCCGACAGCAATGTCAGCGACGCCGAGGTGGAAGTGATCGAGCGCTCGGCCTGTCCGACCTGCGGCTCGTGCTCGGGCATGTTCACGGCCAATTCCATGAACTGCCTCACCGAGGCCTTGGGACTGGCGCTGCCGGGCAACGGCTCGGTGCTGGCGACGCATGCCGACCGCAAGGGCTTGTTTGTCGAAGCCGGTCACCTGATCGTCGATCTGGCGCGGCGTTACTACGAGCAGGACGATGAGACAGCGCTGCCGCGCAACATCGCAAACTTCAAGGCGTTCGAGAACGCGATGACGCTAGATATCGCCATGGGCGGATCGACCAACACGGTGCTGCATCTGCTCGCCGCCGCCTACGAAGGCCAGGTGCCGTTCACGATGCAGGATATCGACCGGCTGTCGCGCCGCGTCCCTGTTCTCTGCAAGGTGGCGCCGTCGGTCGCTGACGTGCATCTGGAGGACGTCCATCGCGCCGGCGGCGTGATGGCGATCCTCGGCGAGCTCGACCGCGCCGGTCTGCTCAACCGCGGCCTGCCGATGGTTCACAGCAAGACGCTGGAAGACGCGCTCAGTCGCTGGGACATCGTTCGCACCAAGAGCGAGAGCGTCCGCAAATTCTTCATGGCCGCGCCGGGCAATGTGCCGACGCAGGTCGCGTTCAGCCAGGAGCGCCGGTTCGAGGAGCTCGATACCGATCGCGCCACCGGCTGCGTTCGCGACGCCGAGCATGCCTATTCGAAAGATGGCGGCCTTGCCGTGCTGTCGGGCAACATCGCGCTCGAAGGCTGCATCGTGAAGACCGCCGGCGTCGATGAAAGCATTCTGAAGTTCGAAGGGCCGGCACGGGTGTTCGAAAGCCAGGATGCCGCGGTCGACGGCATTCTCGGCAACAAGATCAAGCCCGGCGATGTCGTCGTGGTCCGCTATGAAGGCCCGCGCGGCGGTCCCGGCATGCAGGAGATGCTGTATCCGACCAGCTACCTGAAATCGAAGGGGCTCGGAAAAGTCTGCGCGCTTGTCACCGATGGCCGCTTCTCCGGCGGCTCGTCAGGCCTGTCGATCGGGCATCTCTCTCCGGAAGCCGCCGAAGGCGGCCTGATCGGCCTGGTGGAAGAGGGCGACCTCATCAAGATCGACATCCCCTCGCGCTCGATCAGCCTTGTGGTCGATGACGCCACCCTCGCGCAACGCCGCGACGCCATGCTGGCCCGCGGCGCGGAGGCATGGAAGCCTGCGAAGAAGCGCAGCCGCAAGGTGACGATGGCGCTGAAGGCCTATGCCGCGCTCACGACGAGCGCCGCCCGCGGCGCGGTGCGCGTCGTTCCGGAGTAAGCGCTTTTACTTCGGCAGATTGCCTCGCTGCTTTTGGGCGTGCTCCGCCCGGATCGGACCGAATGGCCCGTACGTGTGTTGCTTTTGGTCGAACCCGTCGGCGTACGGGCCGTAGGGCGCATCGACGGGCTTGGTTAGAAGGTTGGGAAAATCCTTGTCGAGGCCTGCTTTTGTCGGCCGCGGTTGCGAGATCATGTAGGCCGCGACGTCCCAGGCCTGCTCGACGGTGAGTTGCGGATTCAGGTAGTCGGTTCCGTGCGGCATATTGAAATGCACGAAGTTCGCCGCGGCAATCAGCCGGGCCATGCCGGCACCATTGTTGAAACTGTCCGGGCCCCACAGCGGCGGCACCATGTAGCCGAGATCGCTGGTCGGCAGGCTGCGGCGGATTCCGGAGCCGTCGGTGTTGTGACAGGCGAGACAGGCATTCGTGTAGATCGTTTTGCCGCGAACCGGATCGGCCGCCCGATCGAGTTCGGGCATCGCCCCGGTGCCTAGCCCTGGCAACACCTTGCCGGCAGGAACCCCTGACGACAGAAACCTGATGTAAGCCACCATGGCCTGCATTTCCGGACTATCGAGCGGCAGCGTGCGGCCGTTCATGCTGCGCGACATGCACGAGTTTACCCGGTCCTCGATCGTGATTTCGGCGCCGAGACGGGCGCTGTATTGCGGAAACAGCTCGACCAGCCCAAAGATCGGCAGGCCGAATTTCTTCACGCCAGCGTCAAGATGACAGTTGCTGCAGGCAAGATTGTTGCCGGCAAACCGTTTGGCCGAATCCGGCACCTCCGGTCCGATATGGGCGTAGGTCGCGGTGATCAGGTCGCGCCCGCGCCGCACGAGGCGGCCATGATCGTCATAAGGCAGTGCGCCGACCTCCGGCACCGTCCAGACTGGAGGGGAGATCGCCTGCGCTCGGCCCGCACCCGTCGCGGCCAGTCCGACGGCAACGGCCGCAACCACGCGCACCGTCCAGAAGCAGAGGAGTGTAAAAGGATTGTGAACCATCGGTCTCTCGACACCAAGGCTGGATTTTGGACATACGCCAGATCAGCACCATTGTCGGCCGACTGAGGTTAATGCCGGGTTCAGCGAACGACGATCGGCGCCAGCAGCCGACTTTGCCAATCCTACCGGCGAGAAACCCGGGCCTGGTCGTTGCCGCCCGGCGAGCCGGAATACGCGACATTCCCGTCAGCGGTGGCGAGCACGTCGCCCGAGCGCAACGAGCCGTCCATCGCGAGATCGACCGGCGCCAGGCCGGCGGGATTTTGGCCGTTGCAGGTGCAATCGGCGCGCAGCGCTTTCCGGTAGGCAAAGGCGTTTTCGCTATCGGCGTAGCGTTCGCCGGTTGCGGCATAGGCGCTGTCGATGTTGGAGCCGAAGAAAATCTTGGTCGGGCTCGCCGGACAGAAGGCCTGGCACAACTGCGTCGGCGAGGCCGCGCCGCGCATCAGCGGAAAATACTTGCCGTCGCAACTGCGCACGCAGAAAGCAGGTCCCGAGCTTGCGGCCACCGGCCGAGGCGGCGCTGGTTGCGCATTATTGTTGAAAATGTTGCCGAATAGCGAGGGCTGCTGCTGCTTCTGGCCGCCGCCGAAAAAGAACTCAAGCAAGTTTTCGGCCGAACTGATTTGCGGCGCCAGCGCCAGGGGGCCAGCGATGGCGGCAACAGCAAGCATGCGGCGCAGCTTGCGCTGAAAGGACAATGTGGTTCGCGACGCTTGATCCACCGGACGCAACGACCTCCCTTGCAGCACCAGTTTAGGGGCGCGCTGAGCTCTCATTTGCGGCAATCGTGGACTGGAAACGCGCGCCAAACTGGGCGGAGAAAGGGAAAGAAAAAGGCGAGCGGGCACGGTAGGCGCCACATTTCGGCCGTTCTGGAGCGAACCGTCGTGATCTACGACAGCACCTTGACGCCGCCGAGGGCGGTGACGCGCCCCTGTTTCAGCATCACGATCTGCGTCGCGAGCTGGCGCAGTTCGGCGGCGTCGTGGCTGACATAGACCATCGGAATGCCTTCGTCGCGCAGCCGTACCAGATACGGCAGGATCTCGACCTTGCGGCCCTCGTCGAGCGACCCCAGCGGCTCGTCCAGCAGCAACAGGCGCGGCTTCGACAGCAGTGCACGGCCGAGCGCGACGCGCTGGCGTTCGCCGCCGGAGAGCTGGCCGGGACGGCGGTCGAGCAGATGACCGATATCGAGCAGGTCGGTGACGTGCTTCTGCTGCGCAGGGTCGGCTGCGAGTGCGTTCATGCGCCGGCCGTAATCGAGGTTCTGCCGCACGTCGAGATGCGGAAACAGCCGCGCGTCCTGGAACACATAGCCGATCCGGCGCTTGTGCGGCGGCACGTGAATGCCCTTCGAAGTGTCGTCCAGCACCTCGTCGTCGAGCATGACGATGCCACGGTCGGGCCGCAGCAGCCCTGCGATGATGTTGATCAGCGAGGTCTTGCCGGCGCCGGACGCCCCGAAAAGCCCGGTGACGCGGCCCTGGCTTTCGAATTTGGCCTCGAGCGAGAACTCGCCGAGTTGTTTGGTGACGTCGACGCGCAGCATGGCTCAGTTTCCGTGCAGGCGTTTGGTAGCGCGTCGCGCGAACGCTTCGGACGCGATCAGGGCGCCCATCGCGATCACGATGGAAATCAGCACCAGCCGCGCCGCCGCGGTGTCGCCATCCGGCGTCTGGATCAGCGAATAGATCGCCGACGAAATGGTCTGGGTCTCGCCGGGAATGTTGGAGACGAAGGTGATGGTGGCGCCGAACTCGCCGATCGCCTTGGCAAAACCGAGCACCATGCCGGCCAGGATGCCCGGCAGCGCCAGCGGCAGCGTCACGGTGGCGAACACCCGCCACGGCGCGGCGCCGAGGGTGCTGGCGGCCTGTTCCAGCCGGCGGTCGATCGCCTCGATCGAGAGCCGTATCGGCCGCACCAGCAGCGGAAACGACATTATCCCGCAGGCGAGTGCAGCACCAGTCCAGCGGAACGCGAACACGATGCCGAGATTGTCGGCGAGCCACGCGCCGACCAGCCCGCGGCGGCCGAATGTCAGCAGCAGCAGATA
>PNLC01000278.1 GCA_013822885.1 Bradyrhizobium sp. | reverse complement strand
AATCTTGATCGAGCCCTTCAGCAGGGAATAGGCCGAATGAACGTGGAGATGGACGAATCCGGCACTGGACATGATCGCTTAACGGGCTCTTTGCATCGTGGGGAGCGGTCGTCGGCTGCTGAAGCACCCCGACTCGCCACCGCGATGGTGATGCCTTGGCCTTCTGGAGTCCACGCGGAAGGCTCTCCTTACGCCCGCCATCCGGCTTTTCCCCAGCCCGCCGGATCAGGCGCGGCCAGACCTCGGAGCTGATGTCAGAGTTGGGGAATCAATTGCGCCCAGACCGCGATCATCCCTACAAACAGCGTGATCGATGCCAGCGCCGCGGCTTCTTCCACAAACGTCCTCAACATGTGCCACTCCTCTGAACAAGAACATATGAGGAACATTGTTCCTTTTTCGTTCTCAGAGTCAAGCGTCACCGAATGCTGGAGTGCTGCGGGTTTTCCCTGATGGTTAATGGGCGTCCCAACGAAAGAAGCCCCGGGCGTGCCCGGGGCTTCGATATTGGCTCGTCGCAGGCTGCGCGAAGATCAGTAACGCCCGACCGCCGGGCCACCGAACTTGTAGTTCACGCGGGCGGTGACCAGATCGACATCCTGGCTGATGCGCTCGTTGAACAGCAAGCCGCCACCCGGCGCGGTGAAGGCGTAGGTCCGGTCCTGCATGAACAGGTGGTTGTATTCGACGCCGAACGACCAATTCGGAGCGAAGGCGTATTCGAGGCCGACGCCGACGCTGGCGCCCCAACGGGTGTCGTCACCGGTGATGGCGGCGAGCGCGTTGGTGCCGACAACGAACGAACGGTACTCGTTCGAGGTCACAGCCGCACCGCCCTTGACATAGAACAGAACGTTGTTGGCGGCGTAGCCGATCTGGCCGGTGAAGAGGCCGAACGCATCGACGCGCGACTCGTTGCGCAACAACGGGAAGGCGGTGCTCACATTGCTGCCCTGGAAGTCGGCCCAGTTGCCCTGAGCTTCAAGACCGAACACCCAGGTACCAGCCTGCCAGCGATAGCCGATCTGACCACCGACCGTTCCGCCCGTGCCATCGTGGCAACCTTCGCTGACGTTACCGCCGAGCACCGGCTGGAAGTCCCAGCAATTGCGGCTCGAACCCCAACCGCCGTTGGCGCCGATGTAGAAACCGCTCCAGTCGTACACTGCGGCGACCATCGGCGGCGCCTTGGTGTAAGGACGTGCAGCGAGATCGGCAGCCACTGCCGGCGCAGCCGCGCCGAGCGCGATCAGGCTGGCGGTAACAAGCAAAACCTTCTTCATACTTTGTGTTCCCGTTTAGTTGGTACAGCCCCCAAGGCCGTGTCAGGGTCATAACATTGTTCGTCCAAATTACTGTCACCTCACTGCCACAGCGCTTGCGAAACGCGCCGGATGCAAGCGTAAGTAAATATTACGTGAGCCGCGAGCGGCGAAACTTTATGAAGGCACCATTTTGGAACCATCATATTCCGCTTTGTACCGCCCCGGAGGCCGCGAATCGGTTGACGCGACCGTCGAGGTTGCCGATTGAGGTGTGTGAAATGGAATGGCGCGGCAGCGACGCCCCGAGGAGATTCGAAATGCGAAGAGCGATTCTGGCGGCGCTGACCGCGAGCGGATTGATGGCCTTGGCCGCAGCGCCGGCCGAAGCGGTCGGCACCCGATATCCGTTCTGCATCCAGGGTGACGAGTATCCGGGTCTCAGCAACTGCACTTTCACCAGCTATGAGCAGTGCCGGGCGACCGCCTCAGGGCGGTTTCTGACCTGCATCGCCAACCCCTTCTTTGTCGGCGAGATCGAGTCGCCGGCGGCCGGATTCCGTCCGCTGCCCGGGCGCGCGCTGCCGCCAGCTCCCGGCTACGGCAGGTATTGAACGCTGCGCCCTCCGGCAACGCTCGCGGACTTTTCAACGCGCGAACGTGATTTGACCCTGATGCCGCCCGGCTGTCTCGTCGGCAATGGAAAATCCAATGCCGGCGGCGGGGCAGCCTGCGCAAGGCGCAACTGACGCTGGACGCAGCCGCTGATCCCGAAGGAGATCGCGATGCGCATGACGGCTCTGGCAATCTTCGCCATCGGATCAATTTCGGCCGCCGTTCCGGCGCTGGCCCAGACCTATGGCGGAGGATATCCAGTCTGCCTGCGTGTCTACGGCCCGGTCAGCTATTACGAGTGCAGCTTTACGTCGATTCCTCAATGCAGCGCGTCGGCCGCGGGCCGTGCGGCGCAATGCGTCGTCAATCCGTATTTTGCAAATGCGTACCAGGATCGGCCGATAGGGCGGCGCGGAGTCTATTGAGCGCCACGGCTACTCCATTTCGACGACCTTGCCGTCGACCAGCGACACCCGCCGATCCATCCGGCCGGCGAGTTCCATGTTGTGGGTAGCGATCAGCATTGCGACCCGCGTCGCCTTCACGAGTTGCATCAGCGCCTTGAAGACGTGATCGGCGGTGTGCGGATCGAGGTTCCCGGTCGGCTCGTCCGCGAACAGCACCCGCGGTGCATTGGCCACCGCGCGCGCGATGGCGACGCGCTGCTGCTCGCCGCCGGACAGTTCGGCGGGCCGGTGCGTGATGCGCTCGGCGAGTCCGAGATAGGCCAGAATTTCCGTCGAGCGCTTGATGGTCTCCGAGCGCTTCAGCCCGCGGATCATCTGCGGCATCATGACGTTTTCGAGCGCGGTGAACTCCGGCAGCAGCCGGTGCGACTGATAGACGAAGCCGATGTCGGAGCGCCGGATCTGGGTGCGCTCGATGTCGGATAGTGTCGATGTCGGCGCGCCCGCGACATAGACCTCACCCTCGTCGGGGCTTTCGAGCAGCCCCGCGATATGCAGCAGCGTCGATTTGCCCGAACCCGACGGCGCCACCAGTGCCACCGACTGTCCGGCCCACAACGCGAGCTTGGCGCCGTTGAGAATGGTCAGCGTCGCCTCACCCTGCTTGTACTGGCGCTTTATCTCGTGAAGATAAACAACCGGTACATCTTCCGCCCCCTCGGCCATCTCGTCCTCACTCGTACCGCAGCGCGTCGACGGGATCGAGCCGCGCCGCGCGCCAGGACGGATAGAGCGTCGCCAGGAACGACAAGGTCAGTGCCATGATGACCACCGCCGTGGTTTCACCGAAGTCGATCTCCGCCGGAAGCCGCGAGAGAAAATACAGTTCCGGCGAAAACAGTTCGGTGTTGGTCATCCACGACAGGAATTGCCGGATCGATTCGATGTTGAGGCAGATCAGCATGCCGACGAAGAATCCGGTGAGCGTGCCGACGACGCCGATCGCAGCCCCCGTGATCAGGAAGATGCGCATGATCGAGCCCTGCGATGCCCCCATGGTGCGCAGGATCGCGATGTCCTGGCCCTTGTCCTTTACCAGCATGATGAGGCCGGAGACGATGTTGAGCGCCGCGACCAGCACGATCATGGTCAGGATCAGAAACATGACATTGCGCTCGACCTGAAGTGCGTTGAAGAACGTCGAGTTGCGCTGCCGCCAGTCGACCAGAAACACCGGTCGTCCGGCCGCCTCGGTGATGGTTTTGCGGAAAGCATCGATTCGATCTGGATTGGACGTGAATATCTCGATCGCGGTCACGTCATCCTTGCGGTTGAAATAGGCCTGCGCTTCCGGCAAAGGCATGAACACGAAGCTGGCGTCATATTCCGACATGCCGATCTCGAACACGGCCGCGACCTTGTACGGCTTGATCCGTGGCGTCGTTCCCATCGGGGTCACGGCGCCCTTGGGTGCGACCAGCGTGATGCTGTCGCCGGCATGCAGCGACAATTGATCGGCAAGGCGGCGACCGATGGCAACGCCCTGCCCCTCGTCAAAGCCTTCCAGCGTGCCTTGCTTGATATTTTTGGCGATCGAGGTGAGGTTGTTCAGATCGGCGGCGCGCATGCCGCGCACCAGGACGCCGGCGGCGTTGAAGGCCGAAGATGCCAGCGCCTGGCCGTCCACGACAGGCGCCGCCAGCCGGATGCCCTGCAACTGGCTGACGCGCTCGGCGACATCCTTCCAGTCGGTCAACGGCGATTCCAGCGGCTGAATCAGCACGTGCCCATTGAGGCCGAGGATCTTGTCCAGCAGTTCCTTGCGAAAGCCGTTCATGACCGCCATCACGATGATCAGCGTGGCGACGCCGAGCATGATGCCGAGGAACGAGAAACCGGCAATGACGGAGATGAAACCTTCCTTGCGACGCGCCCGCAGGTATCGTCCGGACAACAGCCATTCGAAGGGCGCAAAGGGCCTGGTTCGAACTTTCTCGCTCATGGTTTCATCCATCTTTCGATAATCCCATGATTCGGGCCAAATGTGGCCGCAGTGGCCAACCTTATCGCTCCTTGGATAGCCTTATCCCGCTATTCGTGCCACCACTTCCGCCGGGCTGAGATTCTCGCGCGAGCCGTCGCTGCGCCGCTTGATCTCGAGCTTGCCCTCGGCGAGTCCCTTCGGACCAACCAGAATCTGCCAGGGAATGCCGATCAGGTCGGCGGCCGCGAATTTCGCGCCGGCGCGCTGATCGGTGTCGTCATAGAGCACATCGACACCCTTCGCCTGCAGTTCACGATAAAGTTTCTCGCAGGCGCCATCGACGGCCGCATCTCCCTGCTTCAGGTTCAGGATCACGGCCGTGAATGGCGCCACCGCCTCGGGCCATTTGATGCCGGCATCGTCATGGCAGGCCTCGATGATGGCGCCGACCAGCCGCGACACGCCGACGCCGTAGGAACCGCCATGGATCGGCACGTCGACGCCATCGGGGCCGGCGACCAGCGCCTTCATCGCATCGGAATATTTGGTGCCGAAATAGAAGATCTGCCCGACCTCGATGCCGCGCGTGTTCAACTTCCTCTCGGCGGGCACCTCGCGCTCGAAACGCTCGGCTTCGTGCACGTCTTCGGTCGCCGCGTACACCGAGGTCCATTGCTTGATGATATCGGTGAGATCGCCGTCATAGTCGACGTCGTCGCCAGGGATCGGCAGATTGAGCACGTCGCTGTCGCAAAAGACACCGGACTCACCGGTTTCCGCGAGCACGATGAATTCGTGGCTGAGATCGCCGCCGATCGGGCCGGTCTCGGCGCGCATCGGGATCGCCTTTAAGCCCATGCGCGCAAATGTGCGCAGATATGCCACGAACATCCGGTTATAGGCGCGGCGCGCGGCCGCCTCGTCGATGTCGAAGGAGTAGGCATCCTTCATCAGGAATTCGCGGCCGCGCATCACGCCGAAGCGCGGACGCTGCTCATCGCGGAACTTCCACTGGATGTGGTACAAATTGAGCGGCAGGCTTCGGTAGGATTTGACGTAGGCGCGGAAAATCTCGGTGATCATTTCCTCGTTGGTCGGCCCGTACAGCAGTTCGCGCTTGTGGCGGTCGCTGATGCGCAGCATCTCCGGACCGTAGGCGTCATAGCGCCCGCTTTCGCGCCAGAGGTCGGCCAACTGCAGCGTCGGCATCAAGAGTTCCAGCGCGCCGGCGCGGTCCTGTTCCTCGCGGACGATCTGCTCGATCTTCTTCAAGACCCGGAAGCCCAGCGGCAGCCAGGCGTAAATGCCGGCGGCTTCCTGCCGCATCATGCCGGCGCGCAGCATCAGCCGGTGCGAGACGATCTCCGCCTCTTTCGGATTCTCTTTCAGAATGGGTAGAAAAAACCGCGACAACCGCATGGATCAACTCGGGGAATCAGTGGAACACCAGAAGGGGTGCAGTGAAACCGGATCGGGTACGAAAATACAAGGCCGGGAGAGGCGAAAAAGCCGCCGGAAACGCGGTTTTCGCGCCGTTTCGCGGGAGTTTCGCCGGGTGAAGCTATCCTGCTGTCAAATCGCCAAGCAGATCTTTCCGAAATGCCGTTGCGAGATTTGATGTCTGAACGCGGGTGCGATCTCGTCCAGCGGAAATGTCATATCGATGACGGGCACGATGCCGTTGGCATCGATCGCGGCAATCATCTCCTGCTGTTCCTGGCGAGAGCCGACGGTGATGCCCTTGATCGCCACGTTCTTGGACATCGCCAGCGCCGTCGGGATTTCTCCGGCAATCCCGGTCAACACACCGATCAGGGAGATATGTCCGCCGATCCGGCAGGCATGAATCGATTGTGCCAGCGTGCCCGGCCC
>PNLC01000277.1 GCA_013822885.1 Bradyrhizobium sp. | reverse complement strand
CGCGCACGCCGTCGAGCCTGAACTGGTCGAGGCCGTGCGAGGACGCCTCGAAGGCCAAATGCGTCACGCCATCGCCAGCGATCTCGTCGAGTTGCCGGTGCAGCGCGATCGGATCCGGCGTCGTCAGCGAGCCATAGACCGTACGCTTCGGCGAAACCAGCCCGATGGTGCCGATGCTGGCGGAGACATGTCCGAGCCGTTCCCAGATCTGGCGCGTGAACGCTGCGACCGAAGTTTTGCCGCTGGTGCCGGTCACCGCCGCGATCGTTGCGGGTTGCCGCGGATAGAAACGCGCCGCCGCGCGCGCCAGTGCAAGGCGCGGATTGGCCGTCACGACAAAGGGCACGCGGGTGTCGCCCGGTGACGCACGATCGCCGGCCACCGCAACGGCGCCCGCCGCAATCGCAGCGTCGATGAAGCGCGAACCGTCGGTCTTGCTGCCGGCCAGCGCAAAGAACAGGTCGCCCGGCTTGACGGCGCGGCTGTCGAACGCAAGGCCACGCACTTCGACAGCTTCCGCGCGCGGTTCGATCGCAGCGTCATCGCTGAAGAGTTCGCGAAGTTTCATGTTCTTCCAGTCCGGGCCCGCGCAGCTCGGCGCGGATAACGTACGCCTTACTGGGTTGTCCTCGATGCCGCAAGAATAAGGCGCTCGGACGGCGGCAGATCAAAACGCGGCTCGATGCCCAGCAGCGGGCCGATGCGGGCGATGACCTTGCCGCCGGTCGGCACCGCGTTCCAGCCCGAGGTTATGAAGCCGTGGGTTTCCGGCAGCGCCTTCGGTTCATCCAGCATCACCAGCAGCTGATACTGCGGATTGTCGGCCGGAATGATGGCGGTGAACGAGTTAAGCACCTGCTTCTTGGAATAGCGCCCGTTGACGACCTTTTCCGAGGTGCCGGTCTTGCCGCCGATGTAATAGCCCTTCACGTCGGCCTTCTTGGCGGTTCCGATCTCGGCGTTCAGCCGCATCAGGTAGCGCATCTTGTCGGAGGTGTCCGTCCTCAGCACCTTCTTGGCCATGGCCCTGGCTTCCTCTTCGGATCGCTTCAGGAAGGTCGGGGGGATCAGAAGGCCGCCGTTGATGCAGGCGTTGATGCCCATCACCGCCTGCAGCGGCGCCACCGCGATGCCATGACCGAAGGCGGCCGTAATGGTGTTGAGCTCGCTCCAGCGCCTCGGCACGATCGGCGAGGTGCTCTCGGGCAGTTCGGTGCGCAACCGGTCCATCTGGCCGAGCTTCTTCAGGAACGCCTTGTGCGCGTCGACACCCTGCGCCAGCGCGATCTTCGCCGCGCCGACGTTGGAGGAGAAGGTGAACACTTCCGTCAGCGTGATGTTGCGGCCGACCGGATGGGTGTCGTGGATGGTGAATTTGCCGAATTTCAGCGTGCCGCGGCCGTCATAGAGCGTGTTGAGGTTGGCCTTGCCGGAATCCAGCGCCATCGCCAGCGTCAGCGCCTTGAAGGTCGAGCCCATTTCGAACACGCCCGTGGTCAGGCGATTGATGCGATCGGGATCGTGCGCCTCCTTCGGATTGTTCGGATCGAAATCCGGCAGCGACACCAGCGCCACGATCTCGCCGGTCCTGACGTTGGAGACGAGGCCTGACGCGGCCTTGGCCTTGTATTTCTCCTTCGCCTTCATCAATTCGTCGCGCAGCGCGTGCTCGACGCGCAGGTCGATCGACAGTTCCACCGGCTTCTGCAGCCGATCGGTGGCAAATCCCGCGCGGTGCAGATCGGCCAGACCGTTATTGTCCAGCCATTTCTCCATCCCGGCGATGCCCTGGTTGTCGATATTGACGAGGCCGATCAGATGCGCGACCGAAGCGCCGGTGGGGTAGACGCGCTTGTTCTCGCGCAGGAAGCCGATGCCGGGAATGCCGAGCTTGTGGATGTTCTGCTGCTGCTTCGGCGTGATCTCGCGCTTCAGCCAGACAAAGCCCTTGCGCGAAGACAGCCGCGTGCGCGCCTCCGCCTCGTCGAGGTCCGGCAACGCCGCGGTCAACAGCTCGATCGCCTCGTCCTTGTCGATGATGCGCCGGGGCTCGCCGAACAGGCTCGGACTCTTGACGTCGGTGGCGAGCACCGTGCCGTTGCGGTCGACGATATCGGGGCGCGCGGTCGCGATCGCGTCCTGCGAAGCGGTGCGGCGTGCGCCGTGGCTGTCGGCGCCGACGGCGAACATCACCAGGCGTCCGGCCAGCACGGCATAGACGGCGGCGAACGCGAGGATCGCAAGCCCCACCCGGGCCCGCGCCTTCTCGGCACGATCGACATTGCGCCCGTAGAGCAGGCTGCGGATCAGCCGCTGCCGCCACGGCTCGACCGGCCTTGCGCGTACCCGCTCGGTCATCGCTGACCTCCCGGTGGGGGAACCGAACCTGTCACGGACGACGCATCGGCGGCAGCCTCGATGGTGTCGATCATCGATCCGATCGGATCGGCAGCGCCGGGCCTTGCAAAGCTCGGCGGCCGTTCCGGCAGGTTCTTGAGCTGGTCATACTGCGTGGCGTTCAGCGGCTTCAACCCGAGATGGCGGTCGGCGAGGCCCTGCAGCCGCAGCGGCGCATCGAGCTTGGCCCATTCCGCGCGCAGCGTCGCGATGGCATCGCGCTGCTCGCGGATCTCAGCATTGAGCCGCAGCACGCGCTCGACGCGCGCGGTCGATTCCATCTTGATGCGGTAAACATACGCGGCCGCGAAAATCAGCGCGCCGATAACGAGGAGATGGATGATGCGCATGGCTCAGCCTCCCCGCAACACGTCGGTGAGAACGGGCCAGGCCGGCAGGCTGCCTGCGGCATGCGCCGGCGCCGCGGTGCGCTCGGCGGCGCGCAGTTTGGCCGAACGCGCGCGCGGGTTGGCGGATACCTCCGTTTCGCCGGGGGTCATCGGCCGCTTGGTCAGGATCTGAAAGCTGGGCGCGGCCTGCGCCAGTTCGGGCAGATGCCGCGAACCGCCGCCGGACTTGCCGCGCGCGTTGAGGAAATCCTTGACGATGCGGTCTTCCAGCGAATGAAACGACACCACGACCAGCCGGCCGCCCGGCTTCAGCACGCGCTCGGCCGCCGCAAGCGCCAGATGCAGTTCGTCGAGTTCCGCGTTGACGAAGATCCGAAGGCCCTGGAACGTCCGTGTCGCCGGGTGAATTTCGTTCGGTTTGGAATGAACCACCTTGCCGACGATATCGGCCAGTTGCTTGGTCGTCGTGATCGGGGCTTCCTTGCGCGCCGCCACGATGGCGCGGGCGACGGCGCGCGAGTGACGTTCCTCGCCGAAAATATAGATGATGTTGGCGAGGTCGGCCTCGGACGCTCTGGCGACGACATCGGCCGCCGTCGGGCCGTCGTGGCCCATCCGCATGTCGAGCGGTCCACCGAGACGGAACGAGAAGCCGCGCTCGGCCTCGTCCAGTTGCATCGAGGAAACGCCGACGTCCATCACGACGCCGTCGACGGCGGCGGCCCCTTCCGCGGCGCAGACCTCGGCGAGGTTGGAGAAGCGGTCCTCGACCAGGGTCAGCCGGCCGTCCGAACGCTCGACCAGGTCGAACCCGCCCATGATCGCCGACCGGTCGCGGTCGATGCCGATGACGCGGGTTCCCGCAATCTCGAGGATGGCGCGGCTGTAGCCGCCGGCGCCGAAGGTCGCATCGACATAGATTCCGCCGTCACGAGGCGCAAGCAGCTCGACCGCCTCGCGGCCGAGAACCGAGATATGGCGTGGCGCAGCCGGGCTCATGCGCCGGCCCCTGGCGTATTCCAGTCTGCAAAATCCAAGATGGACGCGAACGGGCCCATTGCGCCTCAAATCTCTGCGCTTCGCCGGGCTTTTCCGGCCAAAAGGCCGCAAGACGCGAATACCATCTCGCGTCCGACCAGGCATCCCCTGTTTCCGCGACGGAATTTGCTGGGCTGCCATGACATACTGAACGCGAAAGAGGGCATCGGCCGTCCCCATACCCGGTTCGGCTCTTCACCACTCAGTAACGGCGTTTAGCGTTAAGAAACGGTTGACGGAAGGCCGCGGGCTTTCGGCACTAACAAGCCATCGAAGTCCGGTGATGCGGCCCGCACACAGTCAGGTCAAAATGCTGGGTGGAACCCGCGCGGCCGGATTGCGCCGGGCTGCAGGAGGAATAGTAACAGCATTGTTGCGCAAGACTTCGTTGCCGTTCTCCTGCCCCGATTGAGTTCAAGAAATGAGTTCTGGTTCGTTCGCATCTGCTGGTATTGATTTGAAGATTAAACGCGCCCTTCGCGTTGCCGGGGCCAACGCAGATATGAAGACTTTCACGCCCGACTCCTCGATCGTGTCCGACGTCATCCCGTCGATGAACTACGGCGAGCGCAACAACGGGCGCATCGCCGACATGATCGTGCTGCACTATACCGGCATGCCGGATGCGGAAGGCGCGATCGCTCAGCTCTGCACCGCCGGCACCGACGTCTCGGCGCATTACATCGTGCTGGAGGACGGCCGCATCGTGCAATGCGTGCCCGAGAGCAAGCGCGCCTGGCACGCCGGCGCGTCCTATTGGGCGGGCGAGGAAGACATCAACTCCTGTTCGATCGGCATCGAGATCATCAATCCCGGCCATGACTGGGGCTATCCGGATTTCCCGCTCCGGCAGGTCGCCGCCCTGATCGCGCTGTGCCGCGGCATCATGCTTCGCCGCAAGGTGCCCTCGCACCGTGTGCTCGCCCATTCCGACGTCGCACCCGCACGCAAGAAGGATCCCGGCGAAAAATTTCCGTGGCACTCGCTGGCGAATTCCGGTGTCGGCCATTGGGTGCAGCCGGCGCCGATCGTGCGCAGCGAAGCGCTCAAGCTCGGCAGCATCAGCGACGACGTCGCGGGCCTGCAGGCCGCACTGAGCCGGTATGGCTACAACGTGCCGATGAACGGCAAGTACGACGGCGCGACAATGGAAGTGATCGCCGCGTTCCAGCGCCACTTCCGTCCCGCGCGCGTCGACGGCATCGCCGATCACTCGACCATGAGCACGCTGCATGCGTTGCTGGCGAGCCTGCCCGCGGATGCGATGACGAAAACGGCCGCCGCGAAGTAATCGCTGCGAGCCAGACGCCGCTGCGGCCGCCGAAAGCGGCGGACGCGCCGGGTGCGGCGATTGATTTCCCTCAATGGCGGGTAATGCGTTTTCGGTGACAAGCCGGGTATGGGCTTGAAACTGCACATGTCACTCGAGCGCGTCGTGCGATGGTCGCTGGTCGCGATCGCGATTGCCGGACTGGCGGCCGGCCTCGCCGCGACGCTGGCCGGACGGCCGGCGCTTGCCGATCTGTGCTGGACGCTCGCAACCCTGCCCGTGATCGCGGGCCTGGCGGTTTCGATGACGCGCGACCTGCTGGCCGGGCGGCTCGGTGTCGATGCGATCGCGCTGGTGTCGATGAGTGCGGCGATCGCGCTCGGCCAGCCGCTGGCCGGCGCCGTCGTCGCGCTGATGTATTCCGGCGGCAACGTGCTCGAGGACATCGCGGTGGCCCGCGCGGAGCGCGATTTGCGCTCGCTGGTCGACCGCGCGCCGCGGGAGGCGCATCGCCTTGCCGAAGGCCGTGTCGAGGAAGTGCCGATATCCGCGGTCGCGATCGGCGACCGGCTGCTGGTACACGCCGGCGAAGTCGTGCCCGTCGACGGGATCGTCAACTCGCACGCCGCAACCGTCGACGAGTCGGCGCTCACGGGCGAGCCTATCCCGGTCGCCAAGGCGCGTGGCGTCGCCATCCTTTCCGGCTCGTTGAACGCCGGCGAGACGTTCGAGATGTCGGTGTCCGCGCTCGCCGGCGAGAGCACCTATGCCGGCATCGTGCGGCTCGTAACGGCGGCGCAGACCGCCAAGGCGCCGTTCGTGCGGCTGGCCGACCGCTATGCGCTGATCTTCCTGCCCGTCACCCTGGCGCTCGCACTCGTTGCCTGGCTGATCTCGGGCGACCTGCTGCGCAGCCTCGCCGTGCTGGTAGCGGCGACACCCTGCCCGCTCATCCTGGCGGCGCCGGTCGCCTTCATCGCCGGCGTGGCGCAGGCCGCACGCCGCGGCATTCTCGTCAAGGGCGGCGGGCCGCTGGAGGCGCTGGCGCGCGCGCACACCGTGCTGTTCGACAAGACCGGGACGCTGAC
>PNLC01000276.1 GCA_013822885.1 Bradyrhizobium sp. | reverse complement strand
AGCTCGAATCGACGCGCAACGAACTGCGCCGCGGCGTGCTGGAAATGCCGCAGGAGGCGGCCGACAACACTGCGCAGATGCGCAAGGTGATCGTCGACCAGATCGAGGCGCTCGCCGAACTCAACCGCATCGTCGCCCATCACGGCCGCGGCCTCGACGTCGTGACCGCAGGCCGCGCCAGCGCGCAGCGGCAGGATGAGCCGATCGTGTTGGCGGCGGCCGGTGGCCGCAATGAGTTGCGCATGCGCGACAATGGCGGCAACAGCGCATCGACGCTCCCGCCGCCGGATCTCGGCATTCCGTCCTCGCGCCGTACCGACGCGCCGCCGGTCTCGCCGGCGACGAACCAGGATCCCGGACGCGACGGATGGCTCTCGGACCTTTTGAATCGTACCGACGCCAGCAGCGGACGCGATGCGCCGCGTGGCCGGATGCCGCAGGGCGCGGTCAATCCGCTGGAGTCGCTTTCGCTCGACATCGGCCGGCTGATGGACCGCAATCTCGCAGCCGAGATGTGGGACCGCTACCAGCGCGGCGAGAGCAAGGCGTTCAGCAAGCGGCTCTACACGCCCGCCGGCCAGAAGGCGTTCGACGAGGTCGCCCGCAAGTATCGCGCCGACCGCACCTTCAAGCAGACGGTCGACCGCTATATCGCCGAGTTCGAGCGGCTGCTCGACGAGGTCGCGCGCGAGGAACGCGGACCGCAGGCGCTGCGCGGCCACCTCACCTCCGAGACCGGCCTCGTCTACACCCTGCTCGCGCATGCGGCGGGACGGCTGGGGTAAGGCTGCGAGTGGCGAATATGGATCGAAGGACGGAGGCCCATTGCGGCCTCCGTTTTGTTTTCAGCATCGCCGTCGTAGGGCGGATTAGCGAAGCGTAATCCGCCGCCAACGATCGCGGAAATTGCTGGCGCCCTTGTCGCTTGATTTGGTCGTGGATCGTCGGCGGATTACGCTTCGCTAATCCGCCCTACGCACTGCGAGTGCCCTACTGCTTCTTCTGTCCGCTCGGCGCCCTCGGCGGCGCTGCCGCGGCTGGCTGGGGCGGCGGTGGCGGCGCCGCCGCGGCGTTGTTGCTTCCGCCGAATATCACCCGGCTCGGGTTGCGGTCGAAATTGTTCACGGCGCGGCTGATGTCGGAGAGCGTGCGGCGGCCGTCGGCCATCAGTGCGCCCGAGCGCTTGTCGAAATCCTCGGCGAGTTCGCGGATCGACTTCACCATCAGGTTCAATTCGCCGCCGGCGGCGCCACCCGCGATGGTGTTCAGCCCGAGCATCAGGCTGTCGGCCTTGCCCATCACGCCGTCGACCCTGAGCATCACGTTGTCGATCTTCTCGGAGTTGCGTGCGAGCGCTGCGGTGAAGGTCTCGAGGTTTCGCAGCGAGTTCTTCACCGATTCCTGGTTGTCGGCGACGATGCGGTTGACGTTCTGCAGCGTGGCGCGGATCGACTCGGTCACGTCCTGCAGCGCGCTCGGGTCGGCGGTCAGCACCGGAACGCCGTCCTCGTCGAGCGGCACGGATGGCGCGGACTCCTCGCCCCCCTTCAGCGAAATCGCCGCGACCCCCGTGAGGCCCTGGAACTCCAGTCCGACCAGCGTGTCCTTGCGGATCGGGGCGTTGTTCTCGACCATCGCCAGCGCGACCACCCGCCGTGGATTGTCGAGCTTCACGGAGACCACTTCGCCTATCCGGATACCATTGAAATTGACGCTGCCGCCGTTGCGCAGGCCGGACGCCGCGCCTTCGAACACGATGCGGATCGGGCTGCGCTGCTTGGTGGTGTGCAGGCTCTGGAACCACAGCACGAAGCCGAACGCGGCAGCGATCACCGCCAGCGTGAAGGCTCCGATCAGGACGTAGTTCGCCCGCGTTTCCATGTCCAAACGTACTCCGGTTCAACCCATGACCGCGCGGGCGCGCTTGCCGTGGAAATATTGCCTCAGCCAGGGATGCTGCGAGGCCTGCATGTCGGCAACCGATCCTGCGGCGATGATCTTGCCGTTCCCCAGGACAGCGATGCGGTCGCACGCCGTATAAAGGCTGTCCAGATCGTGGGTTACCATGAAAACCGTCAGGCCCAAAGTGCGCTGCAGGGTTCGCACCAGTTCGTCGAAATCGCCCGCTCCGATCGGGTCCAGCCCCGAGGTCGGCTCGTCCAGGAACACCAACTCGGGGTCGAGCGCGAGCGCGCGCGCCAGCGCCACGCGCTTGATCATGCCCCCGGAGAGTTCGGACGGATAACGGTCGGCAACCTCGGGCCGCAATCCGACCATGCCGAGCTTGGCCATCATGATCTCGTCGAGCAGCCGCTGCGAGACCCTGAGATATTCGCGCACCGGAAATTGGATGTTCTGCCGCACGGTGAGCGAGGAAAACAGCGCGCCCTGCTGGAACAGGATGCCCCAGCGCCGCTCCACGCCACGCCGTTCGGCTGCGCTCGCCGCGTCGAGGTCGATGCCGAACACCTCGATGCTCCCGGCAAGCTTGGGCACGAGGCCAATGATGGTGCGCGTCAGCACCGATTTGCCGGCGCCCGACGGGCCGACGAACCCCAGAATTTCACCGCGCTTGACGTCGAGATTGAGCCCGTCGAGCACCCGCGTCTTGCCGAACTGCACGGTGATGTCGCGAACGCGGATGATGGCGTCGGAAATCTCGTCCACCATGGTCACATTCCGATCGATGCGAAGAAGATGGCGAACACGCCATCCATGACGATCACGAAGAAGATTCCCTTCACCACCGAGGATGTCGTGTGTTGGCCGAGCGATTCGGCGCTGCCTTGCACGGCCAGCCCCTCGACGCAGGCAACGATGCCGATCACGGCGGCCATCACCGGCGCCTTGATGATGCCGACGACGAAATGGTCGATCGAGATGGCGTCGCGCAGCCGAAGCAGGAAAGCCTCCGGCTCGACGCCGCCATAGAGCCACGCCACCAGGCCGCCGCCGTAAAGCGCGGCCATCGCGCCTAGAAACGCCAGGATCGGCAGCGCCAGCACCAGCGCCAGCATCCGGGGCAGGATCAGCACCTCGATCGGATCGAAGCCCATGGTGCGCAGCGCGTCGATCTCCTCGCGCATCTTCATCGAACCGAGTTCGGCGGTGTAGGCCGAGCCCGAGCGGCCCGCCACCATGATCGCCACCAGCAGCACGCCGATCTCGCGCAGCACCAGCACGCCCAGCATGTCGACCACAAAGATATCGGCGCCGAACTTGCGGAAGTGGAAGATGCCCTGCTGCGAGATGATGCAGCCGATCAAAAACGTGATCAGCACCACGATCGGCACCGCACGCCAACACACCTGTTCCAGATGATGGATGGTCGAGGTCAGGCGGAAGCCACGGGGCCTGATCAGCACGTGGCCGGCCGCGGCGAGCACCGCTCCCAGCATCTCGATCAGTCCGACCAGCGTGCCGCCGATGCCGGCGACGCTGCGACCGATCTGTTCCAGCATGCCCGTGATCGTCACCTTATCGCTATCGACGACCGGCTCGGCCTTTACACGGCGCACCTCGTCGACCAGGCTCGAATAATTGTCCGAGAGCCCGGCGATCTCGGTCTCGACACCGCCCTGGGTCAGGCTGCGACGCAGCCGCTCGATCAGCCAAGCGCCGAACGTATCGAGTTTGGATACTTGCGAGACATCGATGAAGATGTCAGGGCGGCTGCCACTGAGCTTCTCGGCGTCGGCCACCATCCGTTCCAGCACGGGAGCAAACCGGGCGGTCCACGAGCCGGCCGCGCACAGCGCGAGCGCGTTGCCCCTGGCTATCCGCTCCAATGTCGGGTTGCCGCTCACGATGCCATTACCTTGTCGAATCTGTTCCAGATCGTGGTCCGATGAAGCATGATCCGGTTACTAATTGATCTGCTCGGTAAACCGGTGTCCACTTTTCCGGATCATGCTCCAACCAGCCATAATTGGCTGCACCGGGCAAGCTTGCGGTTCGGAATTTGCCAGATTTTAAAATGACTTCCAGTCCTTCCCGAAAGTTTTCCGCAAGCATCGAGCGCTGGCCGATCGCGGGTTCCTTCACGATCAGCCGGGGCGCCAAGACCGAGGCCATCACGGTCGTCGCGACCGTCAGCCATGGCGATCTTACCGGCCGCGGGGAATGCGTGCCCTACCCCCGTTACGGCGAGACGGCGGAAGCTACACTTACGGCGCTTCAGGCGATGCAGGAGGCCGTCACCGGAGGGCTTGACCGGCACACCCTGCAGGCGACGATGCCCGCAGGGGCCGCGCGGAACGCGCTGGATTGCGCGCTGCTGGACCTTGAGGCCAAAAGTTCCGGTCAACGGATCTGGACCGTGCTCGGCCGTCCTGCGCCGCGCCCCTGCACCACCGCCTTCACGATTTCATTGGGAACGCCGGAGGCGATGGCGACAGCGACCGCCAAGGCCGCACATCGGCCGCTGCTCAAGATCAAGCTCGGCGGTGACGGCGATGGCGAGCGGATATCAGCGGTGCGCGAGGCCGCTCCCAAATCCGAACTGATCGTGGATGCGAACGAGGCGTGGACGCCGGACAATCTCGAGCAAAACCTCGCTGCGTGCGCGGAGGCCGGCGTGACGCTGGTCGAGCAGCCGCTGCCTGCCGGACAGGATGAGGCGCTGGCGCGCATCAAGCGGCCCATCGCGGTCTGCGCCGATGAAAGCGTGCACGATCGCGCCTCGCTCACAGGCCTTCGCGCGCGCTACGACGCGGTCAACATCAAGCTCGACAAGACCGGCGGCCTGACGGAGGCGATTGCGATGGCGGATGCCGCGCACGCGCTCGGTTTCGAGATCATGATCGGCTGCATGGTTGCGACGTCGCTGGCGATGGCGCCTGCGATGCTGCTCGCGCAGCAAGCCCGGTTCGTCGACCTCGACGGGCCGCTGCTGCTGTCCCGCGATCGCGAGCACGGGCTGCGCTACGACGGCAGCCTCGTCTATCCGCCGGAAGCGGCGCTGTGGGGCTGATGTACCAATGATCCTCGTGCAAGCCACATGATGAGCGCGGCAATGAGCGCCATCGCCGCCATCACGTAGTAGACCTGCGCGCCGTATCCCGCATAGACGATGCCCGACGTGATCGATGCGGCCATCGAGACCATGCCGCCGCAGGCAGCGAGGTAGCCCTGCCCGCGCGCCATCATGTGGATCGGGACACGGCGCACCAGAAGGCTCATGGTGCCCACCTGGGTGAGCCCGTAGGTGAGCCCATGCGCGAGTTGGACCACCGCCAGCACCGCGACCGACGGCTCCTGCGCGGTGATCAGCCAGCGCGCGACCGCACTGAGCGCGCCGATTACCACCAGCAGCGCTGGCGCTAGCGTGAAGCGCGGCGAAAGCGCGAACACCACGATCTCGGCAAGCACGCCCAGCACCCACAGTCCGGCGATGGTCAGTCCGCCCAGCCCGGCCGCCTGCCAGCTGATCGAGGCAAAGGTGTAATAGGCCGCGTGGCTGCCCTGGATCAGGGCCGACGCGACGATGATGGCGAGGAACCCGTAATCGCGCAACAGCGCGCTCGCGCCCTTGACGGCCACCGGTGCGGCCTTGGGACGATCGAGCGGCTGCAGCCCGAAGCTGGCAATGGCGCCCAGAAGCGCCAGCGCCGCGATGACCCAGATCAGGTGCCTGGCCGCGAGGATGTCGACCAGCATGCCGCAGGCCAGTGCCCCCACCACGAAGGCCGCCGAGCCCCACAGCCGCAACGGCCCGTAGTTCAGGCCGTACCGTGCCACGCCACGAAGCGCATAGGCGTCCGTCAGCGGCAGCATCGGCGTCCACAGCGAACAGGTGACGGCATAAATGAGAAGCACGGCAAGCGGCAGATGCTGGGTGCCGATCACGGCAAAGCCGAGCGCGGTCACGAGCGCAGTCACGGTCAGCGCGCCGCGCAGCGAGTATTTTTCCGCAGCACTGGTGACAAAGGGAAGAATTGTGAACCGCGTCAGCGCGGGAACGGCGCCGATCACCCCGATCCACCATGCTTCGATGCCGACCGCCTTCAGCCAGACGGTGAAGAACGGCAGATGGGTTCCGATCATCCCGAAGGTGGCGCCGTAGAACAGCGCCAGCCGGATGGCGAATCGTCTCGAAGCGCCTTGAGATGCAATGGGGATTTCTGATTCGCTCGGCATCAATTCAATTGCGATTCGGTTAA
>PNLC01000275.1 GCA_013822885.1 Bradyrhizobium sp. | reverse complement strand
GGGGATGCCCGGTAGCCCCGAGGAGTAGCGCAGACCCATCTGCATATGGCGTCTGGTGTGCGCGTTCATGCGCGCGCCACGACGGACATACGAGGACAGCGAGATCGAGGGATGGTCCATCAGGCGCTGGCCGACGCCGGCGAGGCCCGCCAGCACCGGAATGCCCATGTCCCGGAGATGCCCAACCGGTCCGATGCCGGCGCGCAGCAGGTGCGCCGGCGAATGAATCGCGCCGGACGAGAGGATGATTTCGCGGCCGCGGAACTCCTGCTCGCGGCCATCGACCAGCGCCTTGACGCCGACGCATTGGGTGCCTTCGAACAGCAGCTCCCTCACTTGCGTCTTGGTCGATATGGTCAGGTTGGCGCGCTGGCGCGTCGCGCGATCGAGATAGCCCATGGCGGCGGAGACGCGCTGCTCGTCCTGGTTGGAATGCGTCACCGGGAAATAGCCGTCGACGAACTCGCCGTTCTGGTCGGGCAGGAACTTGAAGCCGGCCTGCTTGCAGGCCTCGGCCATCGCCTGCGAATGCTTGGTCCAATGTTCTTGTGGAATGCGGCGGACCGGGATGCGGCCATCCTTGCCGTGGTACGGACCGTCGAAATCGAGGTCGTGCTCGACCTTCCTGAAATAGGGCAGCACGTCCTCCCAGCTCCAGCCCGTGGCGCCGCGCGCTTCCCACTCGTTGTAATCCGTCGGCGCGCCGCGATTGGCCATCTGGCCGTTGATCGAGGACCCGCCGCCCAGCACGCGCGCCTGCTCGTATTTCCGTAAGGGCGGCCTGGCCTCGTCGGGATTGTTGTGGCTGACGACCTGGGTCGTGACCTTGAGTTCGGTCCAGTGGAAGCGCGGATCGAAATACGCCGTTCCCGGATAGCTGTCGCGAATCTCGGGCGGTTCATTGCCGGGCGGCGTGTCCTGGCCCGCTTCGCAGAGCAGGACCTTGTTGGCGCTCTTTGCGGACAGCCTGTGGGCCATGACCGAGCCTGCCGATCCGCCGCCGACGATGATGTAGTCGTACACTTGGTGCTTCCCCCTGTTTTTGTGTCGCGAAACTAGCGCAGCTCCGATGCCGGGTCACGGCGGCTCCTGACATACCGCAACTGCTTCCATGGCATTGCCACGAACGCGGCGAGCCTTGACGTTTCGCTGACTTGCACGGCAAATACCGGCGCCATGGATGCATCGAAACTGCGCGAGCTGACCGACTGGCTGATCGACGGCGGGCGATCCGCGGCCAGCCCAAGCCGGTTCATGGTGGAAACCTGCGAACGCATGGTCGCGGCCGGCCTGCCGCTCTGGCGCGTCGGCGTCTTCGTCCGCACGCTGCATCCCGAAATTTACGGGCGCAATTTCATCTGGAAGCCGGGCTCCGAGGTCGAGGTCGGCACGGTCGATTTCAATATCCTGCAATCGCCGGATTTTCACGCCAGCCCCCTGATCATCGTGTTCCAGCAGGGACTGGAGGTTCGGGCCCGCGTCGACGATCCGTCGAGCAAGCGTTTCCCGATCATGGAAGAGCTGCGCGCCGAGGGCGTCACGGACTACATCGCGCTGCCGCTTCCCTTTGTCGGCGGCACCGTCAACGGATCGAGCTGGACCACCAAACAGCCGGGCGGGTTCACGGATGAACAGCTGGCGGCACTGCGGAGCCTTGTGAAGCCGCTGGCGCGGGTGGTCGAAATAATCACCCTGACACGCACCGCGGCGAGCCTGCTTGATACCTATGTCGGCAACCGCGCCGGCGAACGCATCCTCGGCGGGCAGATCAGGCGCGGCCACACCGAGACCATGAACGCCGCGATCTGGCTGTCCGACCTGCGCGGCTTCACTTCGTTGTCCGATCGGGTGCCGGCCGAAACCGTGGTCGACGTGCTGAACCAGTATTTTGACTGCCAGGTGACAGCGATCAGGAATCACGGCGGCGAGGTGCTCAAATATATGGGCGACGGCCTGCTCGCAGTTTTCCCGATCGACGAATATGTCGGCGACGAGCAGCAGGTCTGCGCGCGCGTCCTCGAAGCCGCCCACGAATCCCGCGCCAGCGTCGCCGACCTGCAGTATCCGATCGGCGACACCGTCGAACGGTTTCGCTTCGGCGTTGCCCTGCATGTCGGGCGAATCCTCTACGGCAATATCGGCGGCGGCAACCGGCTCGACTTCACCTGCATTGGACCCGCGGTAAATCTCGCCGCACGCCTGGAAAAGATCGCGAGCCAATTGAAGCGCACGGTCGTGGCCTCGGAGGGATTTGCCGGCATCTGCCGGGGAGGGTGGAGCGACCTCGGCGAGTTTCCGGTCGCCGGCTTCTCCAAGGCCGCGCGCGTCTACGGCCTGGCTGATGAAACGTCGGCGGTGTGAAGCCGCGATCATGGGGCCCCGCAAACAATACCTTTGCGCCGGGTGTGGGCGGTTAACGAGGCGTTAACCATCTTTATTCATTTGTTGCTAAACATTTCTCGCGCCGCAGGGGGCTCTCGTGTCGATCTCGGTTGGATCAAACGCCGCCTCCTATCTCAGCTATGCCGGTAATGCTTACGGGGCCGGGAACCCGGCGTCGAAAGCCAGTCCTGCCTCAACCGATACTACCGATACGTCCTCGCCATCGTCGTCGACCTCGGTCACGCTGTCTGACGAGGCCAAGGCCTATCTGGCGCGAACCGCGGCTGAAAGCGAACAGCCTTCGCTCGCGACCCTCACCACGCGGGCGCGCGCCTGGTTCGACCAGCAATACGTTGCGCTCGGAACGTCGTCGGCGATGCTCGATGGGCAGGTCGCCGTCGATCTGTCCGGCCAGACGCGCGCCACCTTGTCGGCGACTGCCGACAATGCACAGGGCCAATTCTCGACGGACGAGGTGGCGGCGGCGACCAGGACGTTGCAGTCACGGTTCAACGACGCGGTATCTCCGCATGTCGTGATTGCCCGGCACACGGGAGATTATGCGAGCCTCTACGCCGCGGCGTCGGATTATCTCGATCGGGCCGGTGCGGACGAGAAGGCAACGCCGGCCTGGAAGGATCAGAAGCAGGCCGTGCTGGAAGGGCTGGCCGCCGCCAGGTCGGCCTTCGGCAGGGCTCCGGTCACCGGCAACGATGCGGATCCGGTAAGGGCGCTGCTCGACAAGGCGTCGACACAAAAGCCTTCCGCCACGAATTCGAGTCCGGACACCCTGGTAGCCAACGCGCGGACGATGCTCGATGCGCAGGCGGGCAGCGCCAGGGATAACGGCAAGGAACTGGTCTTCACCGGCGGCAGGCAGACGGGGCAGCAGGTGGATTTCACCGACTTCGACAATCGAACGCTGGCCGTCATGGCGTTGAACGGTGATGCATCGTTCTCGGCGCAGGAAGCCGGCGCTGCAAAGGCAGAGCTCAATCTGCGCACCAGGAGCAGCCTTTTGAACGCGTTCGATTCATCAAGTGGCACGCAGGCCAGTAGTCTAGCGTTACTCCAGCACTACGCGAAAATGAGTTCCGAGGAGCGAAGCGTCCTCGGTTTCACGGAAGATTACGCCAACAAGATCGCGGCCAACTATCGCACGGCGGCATCGATACAGAGCACTCTCGGTGCCGGCGCCGGGCTGGCCGCCTATCTCTAACGTCGTCCGCTATTCTTCCGGCTCGGTCGTGAACAGCAGCGGATAGCCCTTGGCGCGGCCGGCGTCGGTGGCGCGGGTGGCCTTGGTCTCGGCGACGTCCCTGGTGAACACGGCGACCACGCAGACGCCGCGGCGGTGCGCCGTGATCATCACCTTGTGGGCCTGGTCCTCGGTCATGCGGAATTCCGCCTTCAGCACGGTGACGACGAATTCGCGCGGCGTGAAGTCATCGTTGACGAGGATGACCTTGTGCAGGCGCGGCCGTTCGGTCTTCGTTTTGACCTTTGTCTTCGGCTTGGCGACGGTATCGATCATTCCGGTGCGCGGTCCTGACACGAACGAGTCACAACGGGCCTGCCGCGATCACTTGGCGCGGCAGTCCGCAAGCCGTTGCGTCATGGTCCGATCGCCGCGGCTGACGGCCGTCTCGATCAGTTTACAGGCTCCGGGCCGGTCGTGAAACTGGCTGTTTGCCGACAGTTTCAACTCGACCAGGGCTTTCAGCGCACCGGGTTCGTCCAGTTCCGCGGCCTCCGCCGCGTCATACAGCACGCGCTTGGGATAGCTGACCCGCACCTCGGGATGTTCGGCCAGCAGTCGCAACAGCTGCAGGCGCGCGTCGAAATCATACCCGCTGCTGATTTCGATCAGGCGCACCGCCTCCTGGATGTCGCGGGGCACCCATTTGCCGTCGAGCGCAAGCCGTCCCAGCATGCCCTTGGCCATCCAGCTGTCGGACGCGCCCTTCAACAGTGACACCGCGCGCCTGGGGTCGGCCGGACCGCCTTCGCCGGCAATCAGCATTTCCGCCAGCGGGACGATGGCGCCGCCGGGATCGGGGCGGCGGGCTTCCTCGAGCAGTGTGCGCGCGCGCGCCGGATCGTCCTTGCGGATCGCGGTCGCCAGTTCGCGCCTGGCGCCGAAGACATCGGCCTTTGCCATCCTCTCGAGGATGTCGAGACCGCGGGCGCGCTCGTCCGGCTTGTCCGATGCCGCCAGCAGGCGTCCCAGGGTCACCAGCAGGCCCGGCTTGCTTGCGTCCCTTGCAGGGTTGTCGACGGCACGCGCCGCCCAGTATCGCGCGGCGACGGCATCGCGCCTGACGATGTCGCCGTCCTCGAGCCGCCGCACCAGCACCTGCGTCGCAAGGGGATGCCCGAGTTCAGCCGCCTTGCGCAGCGCTTCGGCGGCCTCATTGCGGGTGACGAGCGGCACCTTGTGGAGGTCGCCGCGATCCCAGGACTTGTGATGCTCGTAGAGTTGGTACCAGGCCTCGGCATTGCCCTGCGCGGCGGCCTCGCGCAGCATGGCGATCGCCTGCTCCCTGCGCGCGTAGGGCAGGTTGCGCGCTACCGCGACCTTCAGCTCGGTGTTTGACGGGTCGGCGTCGAGTGCCTTGCGGCAGCTTGCGGCGCGCAGATCCCAGCGCCGGCGCAGCGCGTCTTCACCGATATACTGCTTCGGATCTTCAAACAGCTTCTGGCAGAGTTCGGCGGCGTTTTCCGTCGTCAGCGGCGGTCCCGGCTCCAGCGATTTGGACTCGGCGGCGTCTGACCGGCGAGACGGCAGCGACAGCACCGCCACGACAAGCGCAGCAAACAGGGCGGCAGCAGCAACGGTCGCACGCACCTTGGGCGAGAGGCGATCGGTTGCAGGAAATTTCGGGGGCGTAACCATGACGATGCCAGATGCGGCCTGGTGGCCGGTCGTGCTCGTCTGTCGCCGCGGCTTGCAGATTCGTTCAAATCAGAAGCGGAAGGCTTGTTTCGCAGGCAATGCGCGACCCGGAACTGCCGGACAAGCGGGCAGGTAGGGCCAATAGTTGTTCATGTGCAGCACTAACTCGAATGTGAAGGACAAGCGATTTCAGCGCTTTGCGCGACGCAATTTGCGTGTCACCATATCTTCATTCGACGGGAGGGCCGCAATGCGCTGGTATGTCTCGATCGGGGCTGTGCTGATAGCGGGCGTGCTCGCCGGCGGCGACGTCGCGGGTGTTGCCGCACCGGGCCCGAACAGCCGGCCCGACAACGAGCTGAGTTCTCAGCCGCGCCTGCTCGCCGACAAGGAAGCCCATCCGACCGTCGACGTCGAACTCGTTCTCGCCGTCGACGTCTCCTACTCGATGGACATGGACGAACTCGCGCTGCAGCGCGAGGGCTATGCGCAGGCCATCATCTCCAAGGAATTCCTGCAGGCGCTGAAGAACGGCCCGAACGGCAGGATCCTGGTGACCTATTTCGAGTGGGCGGCTTCCACCGACCAGAAGATCATCATTCCGTGGCGGCTAATCGACGGGCCTGAAACGGCCGACGCCGTCGCCCACGAAATCGTCAAGACACCGGTCCGCCGGGCGTCGCGCACCTCGATCTCGGGTGCGATCAATTTCTCGATGCAGCTGTTCGACGAGAGCCCGCACCGCGGGATCCGGCGCGTGATCGATATTTCCGGCGATGGCCCGAACAACAACGGCCCGCCGGTCGTCGTCACCCGCGATGCCGCGCTGGAGAAGGGAATCATCATCAACGGCCTGCCGATCATGGTGAAGGAGCCGTCCTATTCCACG
>PNLC01000274.1 GCA_013822885.1 Bradyrhizobium sp. | reverse complement strand
CCCGCGTTTCGACGCGCGCGATCAGGAGGCAGAGCACGTCGTCGAAGACTTGGACCTGGTCGTCGCTGAGGCGATCGCCGTCGTTGAGAAAGAGATCGGTGACCTGACGGAGGGTGTCCACCCGTCGGGCGGGCGAACCGCCGCGGACGGCGTCCTCGAGTTCGGCGATGATCGAATGAGCCGGCTGTTGCACGGTGGGCAGCCTGTTGTTGTGGTTGTTACAAGGGTTCGGACCGGACAATGGCGGGTCCACTGTTACGTCCGGGTTAAGGCGGGAACCACTACCTGGAGCTGTATGACGCGCCCACGACCACAAAACGAGATCGTGCCGTCGTCATCGCGCGACGTGCGGGCGATAAAGCGCCCCCCGAATGGGGCGCCGCGAGCCCCGTTATTTTCTGGCCCGCCGTCGCGCGCCGTACGGCGTCTGACGTTACAAACTGCAAAAAAAGGCAGGTCTTGAACCGGAACGGGCATTTCTCCGTAGCTTTCGATATGTCAGTGCGCCTGCTATCCTCTCCAAACCGTTGCCAGGAAAATTCGAATGGGAAGCTGTCCGGCCAGGAGCGGTCAGGTTTGGCCAGTTCCGGCGAAGGAAACCCGCGAGGCGGGCGCTTAAGAATTCCTTCACGACGAACTTCATTAAACCCCTCACAAGAGCCTGTACCCACATGAGATCTGTCGTCATCACCGGCGCGTCCACCGGCATCGGCTGGGCCTGTGCGAAGCTGCTGATCGACCGGGGGTTTCGCGTCTTCGGCAGCGTGCGCAAGCAGGCCGACGCCGACCGCCTGAAGGGCGAGTTCGGCGCCAACTTCACGCCGCTGATGTTCGACGTTACCGATGAGGCCGCGGTGCTGGCGGCGGCCCGCGAGGTGCGTGCCGCGCTCAACGGCGAGACGCTCGGCGGCCTCGTCAACAATGCCGGCATTGCGGTCGCAGGCCCGGTGCTCGAACTCGCCGCCGACGAATTCCGTCGCCAGATGGAGGTGAATTTCATCGGGCCCGTCATCGCCACCCAGGCGTTCGGCCCGCTGCTCGGCGCCGATCCGGCCCTGAGCGGACCGAAGGGGCGGATCGTGATGATCTCCTCGGTCTCCGGCAAGCATGGCAATCCGCTGATCTCGGCCTATGCGGCCTCGAAGCATGCGATCGAAGGGCTTTCCGAGAGCCTGCGCCGCGAACTGATGCTTTTCGGTATCGACGTCATCGTGGTGGCGCCGGGCGCGGTGAAGACCCCGATCTGGGACAAGGCCGAGCAGGTCGACATTTCCGTCTACAAAAACTCGCCTTATTTCCCGGCGCTGGAAAAGATCCGCGCCATCATGCAGCAGCTCAGCTCCACCGGACTGCCGGCCGAGGTCATCGCTGCAAAGGTATTCGAGGCGCTGACCCTGCCTGGCCCCAGGGTGCGTTATACGCTGACGCCCGACCCGATGCAGCTGGCGATGGCGGCAATGCTGCCGAAGCGCATCTTAGACAGGATCATCGCCAGGCGTCTTGGCCTGGCGCCGCGGTCATGATCTTGAAGGCCCCGGTCACATCAACGACGTCTGCGATCGGTTTGCCTGGCTGCCGGACTTGGGAGGTTCTTGGGAGGTTCTTGGGAGGTTGATGTAAATCAACGGAACTCCAGCCCCTTCCTGTACGCGCGAACTGCCGTCGTATCGGAAGTGGAGCATCCCGATGTGGGTCCTGATTTACGTTTTCTCCTACTCAATCAGCCCTATTGCAACCAACGACAAGGAGGAGTGGAGGCTTCGCCCGAGCGTCGTGTTTCAGGAGTTTACGACTGAAGAACGATGCAAGGCAGCCAAAGCCACACTCGAAGGCAGCCTGAGGGACGCGGGGGGCAAGCTGCGGAGCGGGTTGGAAGAGTTGAAGAGCGTGGGTAAGGCCGACCCCGCGCAGATCATCATCGCCTACAATGTGGAATGCCTTCCGAAGTAGATGACGATGACCAGCGGCGGCCGACGGGGCTCAATGCTGGTGCGTCGTGGCCCGAGAGGTTCTGAATTCCAGCGGAGGCGCGCCGTATCTCGCGGAAAAAGCGGTCGTGAAGTGCGATGCTATCGGGTAGCCGCACAGCAACGCTATCTCGCCGATCCGCAGGTCCGTCGTGACGAGCATTTTCGCTGCGGCTGCCAACCTGATTTCCGATAGATATCGGTACGGGGTCTGGCCGACCTTTTCACGAAAAAGCCGCGTGAAATGAAACTTGCTGATGCCGGCTTCAGCCGCCAGCCGTTCCAGGGTCAGCTGTTCGCCGAAACGCACGGAAATGAATTCAATGACCCGGCGAAGCCGTACATCGGAAATGTCTCCGGCGCTCCGGTCATCCTCGTAAGGCACGTATGATTTGCTTTGAACGAGCAGATGCGTGGCCAGCCATGCGCTCACGGTTTCGGCGTACAACTCGCTTGAACTGGTGATCGACGGGGGCTACCTCGCTCAATAGCGACACCATCCTGGCGATATGATTTGATGGGATAGCCGGGCGCACGGTGTGCTGGCGGGTTGCTGAACAGGAGGGTTGGAATGAGTGACGACGAGCCGAAAAATCCCGTGGAGCCTGATCGCAGGAACGTCCTACAGGCGGCGGGAGCGGTGCTGGTGGCCGGCATGGCGGCGTCCGGCGCGGCGCCCGCATCGGCGCAGACCGCTGGCAACACATCGGCGGTGTCCCGAAACAGCGGTTCGCTGGGAGCACGCTTGCAGGGCGTCCAGCATTTCGGTGTCACCGTACAGAACATGGATCGGGCGTTCGCATTCTACACGGAAGTCCTTGGCGGCACCGAGGTGATGCGCGATGGCGACTTCCACGGTGAGGTCATCCACAACACGCTGCTGACCGATCAGGAGATCGAGGCGCGCAAGCGGCGCGTCAACCCGCGCACGATGGGGGTGCCGGATCTCAGGGGTGGCGCCCAGCGCCTCGACGTGCGGTTCATCCAGTTCGACAATGTCGTCATCGAACTGCTGCAATACCGTGACGCCGCGCAACCGATCGGGAGCGGAGACAGCTTCGCCGAGCCGCATGATCACATGAGCCCGGCCTATCCGCGGTCGATGCACATCTGCTTCCACGTTCGCGATGATGTCGACTTCAACCAGTTCATCCGCGATCTCGAAGCCGAATCTGCGCGCCGGGGCATGACGCAGGTGAGGGCCAACCGCACGATCACGGTGACCTCGGATCAGGACAGGCTGGCGGCGCCGATGTCGACCAATACCAACCGGATCACGGCGGGAAAGTCCGATGGCTGGTCGCTGATCTATTGCAAGGGGCCTGAAGGCGAACAACTCGAATTCGTGCAGGCATTGGGACCGGTGAAGAAAACGTTCGAGGACGCGCTCAGTGCGCGCCGCCGCATGTCGGCCGCGAACTGACGGAGCATGAATGCGAAGCCGCGTCATCCCGCCCGCGCGGTTGACCGCGCGCGCGGCGCCATCGCGATCATGCGAAGCGCAAACACCGCAATCAGCGGGATCAGGAACAGCGCGTAGAGCGGCATGTCGGGGATCCGCTTGCCGAACGACACCGTGAACTGGAACAGCAGGTAGTAGCCGCCGGTGAGGTGCAGCATGCGCCAGGCGCGGGTGCCCAGCAGCGCCGCGGTGCGGTCGAACGAAGTGGCGGTCATGGCGATGATGAAGGCGTAGCCGATGCCGCCGAAAATATAGGACGCGATCGTGGTGCTGGCCGCATAGCCCACGGGATCCATGACCGCGAAGCAGGCGATGGCAAACAGGTGAATGGCGTGCGAGGCCGCAAAGGTGACGCCGAGATAGCGGCGGTTCCGGCGCAGCCACCGCGTCCCGGTGTTCGGCCATATCAGCGCCAGCGCGGCCGCAGAGAAGGCGAGGCAGAAGAACAGCAGCGAGGTCCGTGCGGTGAAGCGGATCACCATCCGCACGCCGTCAACCTCGAACTCCCGCATGCCGGCGATCCAGATGCTCAGGGCAAGCAGGGTAAACGAGAGCAGGGCGAACAGCCGCCAGCCATCGAACCAGTTTTGACGTGTCGGCATGTTTGACCCCCATTTGGCAATCGCGTCATTGCGAGCGCAGCGAAGAAATCCAGCTTCTCTGCCGTGGCGCGATGGATTGCTCCGCTGCGCCCGCAATGACGCGGGTGATTTATGTAATCACCAGTTACATGACGGGTGCGCATCCGGGTCAATCCGTGTAATCGGCGCTTACATTCACAAGCGAGTGATGTTAGGACGGGCAATGCGTCCAGCCACCAAATCGCCAACCGCGCGATCCGCCGCCAAGCCGCGCCGCCGGGCGGCCCGCGTGGCTGCGCCAAAACCCTATCACCATGGCGACCTCCGGCGGGTGCTGATCGATGCTGCGCTGCAACTGGTCGGGGAGGGCGGGCCCGATGCGGTCAGCGTCCGCGAGGCCGCCCGCCGCGCCGGGGTCTCGCCGGGGGCGCCGTTCCGGCATTTTCCGAACCGCGATGCCCTGATGCAGGCTGTAGCGGAAGAAGCGCAGCGGCGGTTTCGGCAGGAGATCGAGGCGGCGCTGGCTGAGGCGCCCGCTGGCGATCCGCTGGCGCGCTTCCGCAGCCTGGGGCTGGCTTACCTGCGCTGGGCAATGCGCAACCCGACCCATTTCGAGATCATCTCAAGCCGCCGGTTCTTCGACCACGACAAGGCGGCCGAAGTCTCCCGTGACAATGCCGAGTTGATCGAACTGACCGAACGCACGCTCGCGGATGCGTTCGCGGCGGGTCAGCTCCGTTCTGCCGACGTCAAGCAGGTGCAGATCGCCGGCCGGGCGCTGGTCTACGGCTTTGCCCGGATGAACATCGACGGTCATTTTCCGCGTTGGGGGGTAGGTGCCGCCGAGGCCGAGCGGACCGCCGAGGCGATCCTCGACCTCTTTATCGAGGGGATTGCCGGTCCTTGATGTTGTCAGTCCGGGGCGTGCGTTAGCACGAACCCGGAATCTCGAGATTCCGGGTTCGCTTCGCGTCCCGGAATGACGGTAACCAAACCAATCATCGCGCCACGCCCCCGAACCGGCAAATTCATTGCGCGTTCATGACGATTCCAGTACGTTTTTATGACGCGACACAGGTTCCGGCTGGGTCGTGCGTCTCCTGGTCCTCGCCAGCCAAGGCTTTTGCATTGCGCCGGGTGATGTTGCGTGTACCCGATGGCGCCCGCGCCAAATCCCGGCCCGTCCGCTACCGCGCTTGCCGCCGGCCTTGCCGCGATCGGCTTCTGGCGCCTTTCAGCCGTTGCTGCACCGCACATGGCGGCGCTGATGATCATGGTGCAGACCGAAACCGATTTCGGCTCGCGCCTCGGCTTTGTGCTCGCATGGGGCATCCTGAACTTCGTCTTCATCGGGTTGCTGCGGCGTCCGGCCCTGTCGGGCGCGCTGTCGCTGACGCTGGTCGTGGTGCTCGTGCTGCTGTCGCAGCTCAAGCACGACGTAGTGCAGATGACCGCGAACTTCGTCGACGTGATGGTGATTGATCGCGACAGCGCGGCATTCCTGTTCACGATCTTTCCTGATTTGCGCTGGTCGGTGATCCTGGCCGCCCTGGTCACCATTCCCCTGATGTACGCGCTATGGTGGCTCGATCCGTTCCGCATTCGCCGGCTGCCAGCGTCTGCCGGACTGCTGGCGTGTGTTGCCGTGCTGAGCGGGCAGGCCTTCTTTTGGCCGGTCGAAGCCTGGCGCGGCTATTACGCCGACGGCTATCTCTCGAAATTTGCGCGTTCCGGCGTGACCGCGGTTTCCGACTTCGTCAATTACGGCTTCATGGAATCCGAGGCCGTGCTCGCCGAGCGTCTTAAGGTGCCGCTGGAAGAATCCTGCCATGTCGCCGGCCGCCGTCCGCACATCATCATGATCCATGACGAGTCGAGCTTCGACATCCGTCAGGCCAATGGCGTCAAGGTGCCGGCAGGCTATGGCAGCCACTTCAAGTCTTTCGATGGCAGGCAGCGCAAGTTCCTGGCTGAGAGCAGCGGCGGCGCCAGCTGGATGGCGGAATACAATGTGCTCGCCGGCCTGTCGTCGCGCTCGTTCGGCCGCTTCTCCTATTTCGTCACCCGCATCGCGTCGGGGAGGGTCGAGCGTGGCCTGCCGCTGGCGCTGCGCCGCTGCGGCTACAGCACCATCTCGCTCTATCCCGCCTATGGCGCG
>PNLC01000273.1 GCA_013822885.1 Bradyrhizobium sp. | reverse complement strand
ACGTCCTCATTGGTGAGGCGGATGCAGCCGCTGGAGACGAACTTCCCGATCGTCGAGGGATCGTTGGTGCCGTGAATGCGGTACACGCTGCTGCCGAGATACATCGCCCGCGCGCCCAGCGGATTACCCGGCCCGCCCGCCATGAAGCGCGGCAGATAAGGCTGGCGCGCGATCATCTCCGCCGGCGGATGCCAATCCGGCCATTCCGCCTTGCGGCTGACGGTCTGCACGCCGGACCACGTGAAGCCTTCGCGGCCGACGCCGACGCCGTACCTGATCGCCCGGCCCTGACCTAGCACGTAGTAGAGCGCGGTGTTGCCGGTATCGATGACGATGGTGCCGGGCGCTTCGCTGGTGCTGAACGCGACGACCGCGCGGCGCAGCCGCTCCGGCGTGGCGCCCTCATCGGGCGCGATGATTTCATCCGTGGGAAAGGCGGCTGGCTGGGTGGAAGCATAGCCGAGCGCTTGCGCGCTTGCGGCATTGGAGTATGCCGCCGACGCCAGCAAAACGCCACTGACGAGCACGAGCGCGCGCGCTGCGCGCGACGAAGGCCGGCGATCGAACAACTTTTTCATGTGACTGCCCCGTTGGATCTGCATCATCGGATGCTCTGCCTAACAAACGCCGCCGATGGTCGGCGGTTCCGCGCCGGCCGGCGCCGCACCGCCCCTGTCAAGCACGAATGCGCTCACACTTCCGCGATGGAACTTGTGTTCCCTGATCGCGTTATGGCGCCGTGGTTCGACTGGCCGGCAACTTAGCTCTAGGCGTGTCGTCGCGTTTCGGACGGGGGAAAACCATTGTGAGCGTCACTCCCACCAAGCCCGTGCCCGACAAGCCCGCATCCGCCAACACTCCGGGCACAAAGACCCCGGCCGCCAAATCTCCTCCGACCAAACCATTGCCGAGCGAACGCAAGCTTCCGAGCGCGACGGAAGGCACGCCCATCCCTGACAGCACCGGCGAAGTGCCGCCGGTAATCCGCCGCACGGAAGTGGTGGCCTTTGCGCTCGTCGCGTTGCTGATCATCGTCGTGATCTTCAGCCTCTATTTTGCGAGAGCCTTCTTCCTGCCGATCACGATGGCCTTCATCGTCGGTACAATGCTGTCGCCGGCGGCGAGCTTCCTGGAGCGCTACCGGATTCCGCGCGCGCTCGGGGCCGTCCTGATCGTGGCGGTGGCAAGCGCCGGAAGCATCTTCATGATTGGCCTGATTGCGTCGCCCGTCATGGAATGGAGCAGCAAGCTCCCCGAACTGGGATCGATCCTGAAGGAGAAAATGCATGTGTTCGACCGGCCACTCGCTCTCTGGCAGCAGTTGCAGAGCATGCTCGGGGGTCCCGACACGCTGACGACGTTATATCTGCCGAAGATCGACTGGGTGCAGCCGACGCTGGAGTTCCTGTCGCCGACGCTCGCCGAATTCCTGCTGTTCATCGCGACGCTGATCCTGTTCATCGCAAGTTGGCGCGAGTTGCGCCGCGCCATGATCATGAATTTCGGCGACCGCCCGGCTCGGCTGCGAACGCTGCGGATCCTCAACGAGATCGAGGAGCATCTCGGCAACTACCTGCTGGTGGTGACGATGATCAATATCGGCGTCGGCATCGTCACCGGCCTGATCTGTGCCGTCACGGGCATGCCGAACCCGGCCGGCCTCGGGGCCCTGGCCGCGATTCTCAATTTCATTCCGATTATCGGTCCGGTGGCGATGTTCGCGGTTCTGGTCGTGGTCGGTCTGGTGGCGTTTCCGACCATCGGCGCCGGGCTGGTGGCGCCGGCATTGTTTGCGGTCATGACCTTCCTGGAGGGCCATTTCCTGACGCCCATGATCGTCGGCCGCCGGCTGGCGCTGAATGCACTCGCGGTATTCATTGCGCTTGCCTTCTGGACCTGGCTGTGGGGGCCGATGGGCGCCTTCCTGTCGTCGCCCCTGCTGATCGTGGCGTTGATCCTGAAGGAGCATTTGATGCCGGCCAATGAGCCGCAACTGCCTGAGGATTAGCAAAGCGTTTTCGAGCGTGCCCCGGACGTGATCCGGGGTGGACACGTTTCGCGTAAAGAAAACGCGCCCAAACAAGAACTCCCGGTTTCGAATCGGGAACTTCCGATTGGACCGAGCGTTTGTCCCGCAACCGAATGCAGTAACCTGGAGCTTTCGATGTCTGACGCCACCAGGAATTTGACGGACAAAGCAACCTACGAACGCCTGGAAAAGGATGTAACCGCCGTGAAAAACGATATCGCAGCCCTGACCGATCAAATCACCGACGCCCTGAACAATTTTGCCGGCACTGCCGGCAACCAGGCCCGGCGCGGCTACAAGCAGGCGCGCGCAAGCGCGGAACAGGCGGTGGACGACATGTCCGAGCGCGGCAGCGCAATGATGGATGCCGCCCAGGATGCGGCGGTGTCGATCGAGGAGACGCTGGAAGACGCCATTACGCAGCGTCCGCTGGCGACCGTCGGCCTTGCGATCGGTATCGGCTTCCTGATCGGCCTGACGTGGCGAAGGTAATTCCGGCCCAGACGATAGCGGGTACGGATCGTTCCGGTGCCGGCTCCAACGACGCGCGCCTGAACGCCTGCCCCGAAGCGGCGACGAGGGCGCGCGATACTTTGTTTCTTTGACTTTTTCCAAATCGAGGCGTGGGCATGTTTCAGCGGCTGATCGGTGATCTCAGGGATTCGACGGGCAATGCGTTGCGACTGACCTCGCTGGCGGCAGCGGCGGCCATGGCCTTGCTTGTCACGACAGCCTTTCTTTGCGCCGCCGCCTTCGTGTTCGTTCTGCAGAAATACGGTCCGGTAGAGGCCTGCCTGACGGGTGCTGCGATTTTCTTCGTGGTCACGCTGATTGCGGCCGGCAGCTACATGATCCGCAAGCGGCAGATCGAGGCCCGCGCCGCCGAACAGGCTGCGAGGGCTGCGAAATCCACCGCGCAAACCATGCTGGCCGATCCGATGCTGCTTGCGGCAGGCATCCAGGTGGCGCGTGCGATCGGCATGAAGAAGCTGATCCCGATCCTCGCGGTCGGCGGGCTCGCGCTTGGGTTTCTGGTTAGCCGCGCCCAGGGCGGCGGCGACGAGGCACCCGCAGAGTAGGCGGCGGGCTCTACCGCATCGCCCCGGAATGACAGGAGGGGCAGATCAGGTTACGCAGCGGCCGGGCTCAAGCAGCTTCGCCACTTCGGTCAAGACGCTGACCGGCGGCTCGCAGGCCACCGCGTTTCTCAATTTGCGGGACTTCAGCGGCGCCACGGGAGCCACCGGGCGGTTGCGCGCTTCTTCCCTAGCGACGGGAACGCGGACCAACACCGAGGTATCCGCAAGTTCCTTGAACCGGAGCGCGATGGTCCGCTCCTGACCGGCCGCGACCTTGCCGACGTCGCGGTTGGCCTTGGCGGCGCGGTTGACGCCATCCTCGGGTGTGGTCGCCGCAACCTGCAGGCGGCCCATCAGGTCATGGCCAGACGCGAGCTGGGCGGCGCCCAACGTCGCCGAGACGGCCAAGGCTGCGAGAATTCCATTGCTGATCTGTGACATGATGCTTTGTCCCTCGCCCCATGGCGATCGCAGAATCAACCGAACCAGGGCATAGCGGGTCCGCGCGCTTTCGATCACTTAACCGTGTACAAAATATTTCATCGCCTTCGGAACGACTCTCGGGCTCGGGAGTCATTCCGGCAGCCGGTTATTCCCCCTGCCCCATTGACCGGCGACGTAGGGCGCGACCGTGGTGATGCCGGTCGCGCCCTGCTTTTTTGTGTTTCGGACCCGAAAAAGGTTCAACGTCGCCCGACACGGTCGACAGGGCCGCCGCGGTTCGCCGGTGTCCCCGGCCGGACCGCCTCGCGAGCGACAGCGCCTGCTACAGGGCGCGGTCTAAGCACGACGCCAGCCCTTGCAACGCAACCCGTGGGATAACCGACGTATTGACAGTAGATCACCGCGCTCGCGGGTTGACTGGTGGCGGTGACACCCAAAAAGCCTAACGCCATACTGAACGCCAGACCGGCGAACGTCAGTGACAATCGAAGCTGCCGCATCATTCCCTCCCTTGATCACCTGCCAGAAAGTGCCGACTGAGCTCGGCCTCTGGTTCGGCTGGTCCGGCATTGATGCAGTCGCCGAAGGATCAGGATTGACACAGATCAAGCGCAGGGAGGGCCAAGGGGCGACCATTTGATGCATCGTCCGACGCGCGTTGCTTTTGTCAGGCAAGCTTCTTCAAGGCGCGCTCCAGCAGATCCAGCCGGTCCTGGCCCCAGAAGATTTCGCCCGAAGGCAGCACGTAGCTCGGCGCACCGAACACGCCCGCGCTCAGCGCCTCCTGCGTAAATTTCTCATACAGCCCGTCGAGTTCGGCGTCCGAAGGACCGCCCGCGCGCAGCGCCGCGGCGTCGAGACCGGCGCGCTCGGCGGCCGACGCCATCGTCGCGGGATCGGCGAGCGTTTCCTCACGCTCCCATAGCGCGCGCCCCAATTCGAGCGAGAGCCGGTGGGCATCCCTGCCCTGCAGCGTGGCCGCGATCACCAGGCGGACCGCCGCGGCATCGTCGCAGGGGAAATATTTCGGTTCGAGATGGATGGGCGCGCTGCGTACCTCGCGCCAGCGCTTCAGCTCCATCATCCTGTAGGCGCGGCGCTGCGGCGAGCGCTTCGGCAGCGGCAGCCCGCCGGTCTGCTCGAAGATCGGCCCGAACTTGCAGGGCTTGACGTTGACGGTGGCGCCATTTCGGCTGGCGATCTCGGCGAACGGCGCGCTGCCGAGGTAAGTCCACGGCGAATTGAGCGACAAGTAGTAATCGATCGAGACGGGCATGATTCCGGGATTCCAGGCAGGCTGATGTCACGCAAGCCAACCTTGCGAGCTCATGCCGGCACCATCACTGCAGACCGCCTTCAGTGCAAGGCGTTCGTGATCTTGTGATCGAGATGACCGGTCTTGTAGTCGCGGCGAAGCTGGCTCAGGGAGGTTTCGTTCAGGTGAAGCATAGCCTCGCTCAGTGTGCCGGTTGGAGGATAACCGGCGGCAAAGCCTTGCCCGTAAATCTTGCGCAAGGTGCCGATGGGAGTGGCGCCGTGCTTTTGGCTGATTTCGCCATCCTGGTTGCGCTGGCGATTGTCGAGACCTGCCTTACTCATGCCGCTCTCCCTTGTGCCCCGCCCGAAGCATCCTCCCGCCACGGCCAAATGGCAATCGTGCACCGCAACCGGCGAGCATCAGATCTGCATCACGCCCTGTGCAGCGCCAGCAGGCCGCTGAGCACCAGCACCATGGCCACGACTTCCCCCGAGCGGTTCGCCGAGGATGAGGACGGTGGAGATCACGCCGATGAGTGGGACCAGCAATGAACCAATCCGTCTTCCGGGAGTTGGTCCCGCAAGTCGAACTGCAAATGGCAAACCTCATGACCAGCCAGAAGCCACACGACGTAAAGATCAACTCTGTCCATAGCCGTGCAATCTGCGAAGAGATCGGCGAACGGTTGCAGCTCGCCATTCCAGCGGCTCCGGCCCGAGTGCCGTCCCGTCTGCTCAGCCTGACTGCGCGACTGGACGTGATTCAGCGCGGCGGTCTCCTTGAGAGACTACGTTTACGACTGACGTAAAATGAAGGGCTTGTTGTGAAAGATGAAAGACTTTCCGAATGCATCCTTTCCGCCTGAAACAATAAGCATCATGAAAATAGCTCTGGATGCGGCGGTGGCGTCTTTGCCGGAGCCGGTGAGTTCGGCGCATGTGCAATCCATAGCGGAATCGATCCTTCGCTCGGCACGGGAGGGGGAGAGAGATCCGGCAGCCCTGGAGCGAATGGCGCTGATCGAGCTGCAGATTTCCCACCGCTAGCGCGTTTGGCGTCCCGGCGGCGGCCTCATTCATTTCAGAGATCCCGCACAAAAAATCCGGCGCACCTGAAGCGCGCCGGATCAATTTCAGACACTATGCCAGCAGCTACCCGGTTCAGGCGGTAGCCGCCTTCGGCGCGCGGTTGCGCGAGTTGCGCTGGAAGAACAGCGCCTGGCTGGCGACGGCGGAAACCATCGCGGGCTGGAACGGTTTTGAGATCAGGAACGCCGGCTCGGGGCGCTCGCCGGTCAGGAAGCGTTCCGGGTAGGCGGTGATAAACACCACCGGGACCTCGAACACCTTCAGCAATTCGTTCACCGCGTCCAACCCCGAC
>PNLC01000272.1 GCA_013822885.1 Bradyrhizobium sp. | reverse complement strand
GAGTGCCGCGATCAGGAGCGCGCCGGCCTTGATCAGGAGCAGCGGCGTCAGCCGCAGGCCTCCGATCTCGATCGCAAACGAGTCGAGGGTTTCTGCCGCAGGATCGAGTTGGCCCAGGATGCTCAGCGCCGCGATGAACCATGCCGTGACCGACACCAGCTTGACGATGAAGGTGTTGCGGATCACCGAGGTCACCAGCCGGATCACAAGCCATGCCAGTGCCAGCTTGGCGGCCACCATCAGGAGGTAACTGCGGCTCGGCCACGTCGTGTGGTACATCACGATTCGTTCCGCGATCACGATGACCGCAAATATCGCGGTCGACGCGCTGCCGACCAGCACGCGGGCGAAATGCCGGAGCGGCAGCGGCCAGCGCATCGCCAGCGACGTCATGTCGACCCGCGCGCGGATCGCCGCATCCGCCGCATAGGCGATCCCTGCGGCGGCCAGGATCAGCCCGAACTGCAGATAGAACCATGGCGAAGCGATCTCCGCACCGACCGATCGCGCGGTCGATTGCAGAAACTCCATGATCTCTTTCGGGGCCATTTCCATCGGCAAATCTCGTCAGGTGCAGTCCAGGCAATTCGGATTCGAACGGGGACAGATTTCCACAGGTAAGTGGCGAATGACTTATACACAGGCCCATCGATACACGGGCCCGGTGAAGCGCGTAAGGCCCTTGAAATCGGGCACAGTGCCGCTTTCGCAGAAATGGGGTTGGCGTTCAACTGTGGCAACGATAAGGATGCAAGTGCAAGTATTTGCTCTTGTTTGTGAAGGTTCAATTCCCGCGAATGGCATCCCTCGACCAGGTCAGCATAGCCATTCTGCTCGGCGCCGTTCTGGTGATGGCCGGAATCCTGTCGAGCCTGCTCGCGTTGCGCTTCGGCGCACCTCTGCTGCTGGTGTTCCTGGTGATCGGCATGCTGGCGGGCGACACCGGCCCGGGCCAGATCCACTTCAACGACGTGCGCACGACCTTTCTGGTGGGCTCGGTGGCGCTGGCGCTGATCCTGTTCGACGGCGGCTTGCGGACCAAGTTTCAAAGCATCCGCACCGTGCTCGCGCCATCGATGGTGCTGGCGACCATCGGGGTGCTGGTTACCGCCCTGGTCACCGCGCCGGCCGCCAAATATGCGCTCGATCTGAACTGGACGGAGTCGCTTCTGGTCGGGGCCGTGGTCGCATCGACCGATGCCGCAGCGGTGTTTCTGCTCGTGCACACCCAGGGCCTGCGCCTGCGCCCGCGTGTCGGAGCAACCCTGGAAGCTGAGTCCGGCACCAACGATCCGTTCGCCATCTTTCTCACGCTGATGCTGGTCAAGTTCATTACGATCGGTGAAAGCTCGCCCGGCGATGTCGCCATGGAGTTCGCGCGCGAAGGCCTGCTTGGCGCCGTCGCGGGGGTGATCGGGGGCCGTCTGGTGGTGGTGGCGCTCAATCGCATGCCGCTGCCGCAGGGCCTGCATGCGCCCTTTGTCGCTACCGCTGCCCTGGTGATCTTCGGCGCGGCGCAGATGGCGCACGGCTCGGGATTTCTCGCGGTTTATCTCGCCGGCATCATCATCGGCAACCGGCCGACGCGGGCGCATAATTCGGTGGTGACGTTCCTCGATGCCGCGACCTGGCTGGCGCAGATCGTGATGTTCGTCCTGCTCGGGCTTCTGGCGTCACCGCAGCGCTTGCTCGACAGCGTCGTTCCGGCCGTGCTCGTGGCGGTGGTGTTGATGGTGGCGGCGCGGCCGCTGGCAGTCTACCTGTGCCTGTTGCCGTTCCGGTTCAACTGGCGGGAGAAGATATTCATCGCCTGGACCGGCCTGCGCGGCGCGGTCGCGATCTTCCTCGCCTCGATCCCGTTGCTGGTCGGATTGCCCAAGGCCTATCTGTATTTCGACGTCGCCTTTGTCGTGGTGGTGATATCGCTATTGCTGCAGGGCTGGACGCTGGGGCCGGCGGCGCGATTGCTGCATGTGGCACTGCCGCGCGTGGACCGCGCCCCGCGGCGCGTCGAGCTCGATCTGCCCGGCCAGCTCGAACAGCAACTGGTCGGCTACTCGGTACGGCCGAAGAGCCTGTATTTCCGGCGCGGCTTGATTCCGTCATGGTCGAAACCGACGCTGGTGATCCGCGATCAGCGGATTCTGTCACCCGCCGAGGCCGATCCGATCGCGGCCGGCGATTACATCTATTTGCTGGCCCCGCCGGAAAAGGCCGAGGCGCTGGACCGCTTTTTTGTCGACATGGCGCCGAGCTCGGCGCCAGACCCGCATCTGCTCGGAGATTTCATGGTCTCGGGCGAGCACACGCTCGGTGAACTGGCCGAGATCTACGGTGTATCGGCCGAGGAAGAGCAGGCGAAGCTGACGCTTTCGGATTACTTCGACATTCATCTCGATCACGCGCCGAAGGAAGGCGCCGAGCTTGTGCTCGATCCGATCGTTCTCGTCGCACGCAGCATCAGCGGCGGCCGCGTCAACGTGGTCGGCCTTCGCCTTCCCGAGGATGAGGAAGTGGCCGCGCCCCTGACGCGCCGGCAGGCGATGAAGCGCAAGCTCGCCGACATCTGGTCGTCGGTGGCGGGGGTCTAGAACATCGAAAACATTTTCAGCCGCCGCTGCACGCTGACGTAGGAAAGGCCCCAGCCGTTGGCCGGGGCCCTTCGCGCTTAACGCCTGGCTATGCGCGCTCAGTAGTAGCGGTCGCAGACGTTGATGTTGCGCGGGCCGTACTTGGTGAAGACCGTCTTGTAGCAGCTTCCGCCGACATAGAACGATGTCCCAAAGTGGTTATGGCCCCAGTGACCATGTCCATGATGATGGCCATGATGACCATGGCCGTGATGCCCGTGACCATGGCCGCCATGCTTGCCGCCGGCGGACGCCGGAGCGACCGCAGCCGCGGTCAGAGCGAGAGCAGCTGCGGCAGCGAGCGAAATCTTGCGAAACATTGGTGTTCTCCATTTCAGGCGTGATTGCCTGACATGACTTTGAGACGCGCCCTGTACGGAGAAAGTTCGAGGGATTTTCATGAACCGGCGTTCAGGTGTGATCTACAGCACGCAGCAAGAATTTGATGCCGTCCGGCCTTGGCCCGAGCGATCAGGATTATTCGGGATGGGTTTCAAGGCGAGTCCCATTGCTGCCGTGCAAGTTTCACGGTCAGCCAGACCGCAGCGACAAGGAAATAGAAGGCGCCGAAGGCAGCGTAGGGTGCAATAGCCTTGATGCCGGGATTGCCTGTGCCTGCTGCCAGGCTGATGAAGAACCCCCCGGCAAGCATCGACTGAACACCGCTGAGGATCATCGCCCACTGCGCACCGGTCTTCCGGCGACGGACGGCGGTAGCAAATTGCAACAGGCCGGAGAGAAAGGCCCAAACGCCGAACACGGCAAGCACCGCATGCAGGCTCCGCCCCAGTGCGAAGAGGACCGCGATCGTGGCGATGACACTGATCGCCGCATTGAGCGCCTGGGTGGGATTGGCGACAAGGCCGCCACTGCGCCGGGCGTCAGCGATGTTGGCGATCGCGTCCCACGCTGGATAGCCAAGCAGCAGCGCGGCGGCGATCAGCGGAACATTCGTCCCAACTGTAACGGCGGCTGCGACCCAGGCGATGGAAACGCCGGCGCGCGTGAAGTAGTAGGCTCGCAGCCAGCGCCATGTGTCGAGACGTGCCGGTTGCTGGAAGGTTTGGCTCATTCTGGAATCTCGTCTTGCTGGTTGAAAGATGATGCTCGGTTGCATGTGAGCATCCCTTCGCCGGCGCGGACGATTGGAGATGCTCGAACTGTCGGCAACGGCAATAAGCCGCCATCGCATCCGCAAGAATGTCGTAATGTCGATTGATTACGCTCTCTTACGCGGCGTTTTGTACGATCCGGGGCCTGCACCAGCCATGATGGAACTACTGGAAAACTTGACCATTCGTCCCGGAGGCAAATCGCCTGGCGCGACTTCCGGCGACCTGTTGTCCCATGTGCTGGCGCAGATCCGTCTCACCGGCGACGTGGTCGTTCCGCGCACGCTGACGGAGGAGGAGCACCTCGATCTTGTTGCTGACGAGGCGCATGTGTTCGTGGTCGCCGCGGGCGCCTTGCGGATCGAGGACGATGATCACGTGCTGTTATCGTCGACACCGGACATCTTGTGCTGCTGCCCCGCGGGCCGGGTGACAAGCGCCTCGTCGCGTCGCGTCCCGGTGCGACGGTCATCATCTGCCGATTCTGGTTCGATCCGGACAGCCTCCGGGCGATGATCTTCGCCCTTCCTCAGATCATCCATATACGTCGTGCTGCGGGAACCGAATGGATCGATGGGATTTTCCGTTTCCTGATGATGGAAGCCGGGGACGTTCAGCCCGGGGGCGCCCTGATGATTTCCCGGCTTATCGACCTCGTCGTCATCCGCGCATTGCGCACCTGGGTGCAGCAAGGGCAATCTTCCGGTTGGCTCGGGGGGCTTTCCGACACCCGCATCGCGCGTTCCCTGAAGACCATTCATGAAAAGCCGATGCAGCGATGGAGCATCGCTGCCTTGGCCGATAGTGCCGGGATGTCGCGCTCCAGCTTCTGCGAACGTTTCACGGCGCTCGTCGGGCGCTCGCCCCTGCGCTACCAAAATGAATGGCGTCTGAGGCTGGCGCGGGAAATGCTCGCAAAGCGCGACGCCCGCGTCGGTGAAATCGGCTTGCGTATCGGCTATGAGTCGGAGGCCGCTTTTAGTCGCGCATACAAAGGGTTTTTCGGTCATTCGCCGCGCGGCGAGCTCGCCCTTCAGGAGGTGGTAGAGATTTGACGGCGGGTTACGAGCTAGGATGACAGTGCTGGACTGCACCCTTCAACTCGGAGCGCGTCGCCTGCGAGCGCCGCAGTGCGTCCGGGCCTATTTCGACGGTTGAGCCATCGGCCGACTATCTCTAGTCTGGCCGCAGGCCGGCCAACGGCCGCCCGGTGGAAACGCAAGGAGACACAACAATGTCCGGCCCCTCTGACGACCAGCTCGGCTTTGCGCCCGATTATGATTCGGCGGTCCCCTATATGCAGCGGACGCGCGATTACTACGCCGCGATTGGCTACACCACGCCCTATCGCTGGGCGCATTATGTCGATGCGCCGTTCCAGCCGCTGAAGAAGCCGCTCGCCAAGTCGCGCGTCGCCATCGTCACCACAGCCGCGAAGTATGATCCCAGCAAGGGCGACCAGGGTCCCGGCGCGGCCTATAACGGCAGCGCCAAGTTCTATCAGGTCTATGATGGCGACACCGCCAAGCAGCATGATTTGCGCATCTCGCACATCGGCTACGACCGCAAGCACACCACTGCGACCGACAGCGGCACCTGGTTTCCGCTGCCGCAGCTTCTGAAGGCCGCAGCATCGGGCCGGATCGGCGAGGTCGCGCCGCGCTTCTTCGGCGCGCCGACCAACCGCAGCCATCGCGTCACCATCGATGTCGATGCGCCTGACATCCTCGCGCGATGCCAGGCCGACAAGGTCGATGTCGCTGTGATCGTTCCGAACTGTCCGGTCTGTCATCAGACCTCAGTGCTGGTGGCGCGTCATCTCGAAGCCAATGGTATTCCCACCGTCGTGATGGGCTGCGCCAAGGACATCGTCGAGCACGCCGCCGCGCCGCGCTTTTTGTTTTCGGATTTTCCGCTCGGCAACTCCGCCGGCAAGCCGCATGACCTTGACTCGCAGGCGTTGACGCTCGAGCTGGCGCTGCGGCTCCTGGAGTCCGCCGCCGGCGCGCGCACCACGATGCAGTCGCCGCTGCGCTGGAGCGAGGATGCCTCCTGGAAGCTCGACTACAACAACGTCGCGCAGATGAGCCCGGAAGAACTGGCGCAACGCCGCGCCGAGTTCGACAAGCAGAAAGAGATCGCGCGCGGCAACAGGGCGGCTTGACGCTCTTCCCCTTCTCCCCTTGTGGGAGAAGGTGGCGCGAAGCGCCGGATGAGGGGTATCTCACCGCGCATTCTGTGTTCGCGGAGAGAACCCCTCACCCGTCTTCGCTTCGCGAAGCCACCCTCTCCCACAAGGGGAGAGGGGAAAACAAAAAGAAATCAGGAGGACGTCCTTTTGACCCGACCGTTCGAAGGCGTGAAGATTCTCGACTTCACGCAGGTGCTGGCTGGCCCCTATGCGAGCTACCAGCTCGCGCTGCTCGGCGCCGACGTCATCAAGGTGGAGCG
>PNLC01000271.1 GCA_013822885.1 Bradyrhizobium sp. | reverse complement strand
CGCTGGTCGACGACGGCAAGCGGATCGCTGCCCATCCGGCAGGTTGAGGTCGGGTGATAGACCGTGCTGCCGGTGCGGCGGCAGAAGTCCAGCAACTCGTCGTCGCTCTTCACCTTCGGACCGGGATCGACCTCTTCCACCGCATAAGGCTTCAGCGCAGGAGCTGCGAGGATGTTGCGCAGGATGCGGACGCCGTCGATGAAGGCGCGGCGATCGGTTTCGGTCGCGAGATAATTGATGCGGATTTCCGGCGGCACCGACGGATCAGCACTCTTGATGCGCAGCGAGCCACGGCTCTCCGGGCGCAACTGGCAGACCGAGGCGCTGAAGCCGGAAAGCGCGTGAAGCTTCTCGCCCATCTTGTCGGTCGAGAACGGCAGGAAGTGAATCTGGATATCGGGCGACGCCAAACGCGGGCTGGTCTTGAAGAAGGCGCCCGAGGTGCCGGCGGCAATCGTCAGCGGTCCCTTTCGGAAGGCCGCGTACTGAAGGCCGGCCATCATCTTGCGGAGCGGATGGTTGACGATGTCGTTGAGCGTCACTTTCTGGGCGCAGCGCGTCACCAGCCGGACCTGCATGTGGTCCTGCAGGTCGTTGCCGACACCCGGCGCGTCGAGCACGATCCCGATGCCATGCTGCCTCAGCAGGTCCGCAGGCCCCACGCCGGAGAGCTGCAGCAATTGCGGCGAGTTATACGCGCCGCTGGAAACCAGGATTTCCTTGCGCGCCCGCGCCGTGCGCACGCGCCCCTCCTGCTTGTATTCGACCGCCCTGGCGCGACGGCCTTCGAACAGGATGCGCTGCGCCAGCGCCGAGGTCTCGATGTGCAAATTGCTGCGGGTCTTCGCCGGACGAAGGTAGGAATATGCGGTGCTGGCGCGCCGGCCGCGGTTGGTCGTGGTCTGGAAGAATCCCGCACCCTCCTGGGTGGCGCCATTGAAATCGGGATTGGTGGGGATGCCGACTTCAGCCGCGGCAACGACAAAGGCTTCCGACAGAGGATCCTGGTGGCGCCAGTCGGACACCGGCAGCGGCCCGTCCCCGCCGTGATATTTATCCGGACCGCGCTGCTGGTTCTCGGCTTTCTTGAAATAGGGCAGCACGTCCTCATAGCCCCAGCCGGCATTGCCCCGCTGGCGCCAGCGATCGTAATCCTCGTGCTGGCCGCGCACGTACAACAAGCCGTTGATCGAACTCGAGCCGCCGAGGACTTTTCCGCGCGGCTGGAACACCTGCCGGCCGTTCAGGCCCGGTTCCGGCTCGGTCTGGTACATCCAGTTGACGGATTTTTCCTTGAACAGCTTGCCGTAGCCGAGCGGCACATGGATCCAGAGGTTGGTATCCCTGGGTCCTGCCTCCAGCAGCAACACCGAATGCTTGCCGCTGGCCGTCAATCGATTGGCGAGCACGCAGCCGGCCGAGCCGGCGCCGACAATCACATAATCGAATTCCGAACTATCATTGTTATTGTTCATTTGTTTCCCCCGCAGGCGATCAAGAATGGGGTAGCGGGGCCATGCCAGGCGGTCAATTACCTCCCGGTCGCAGCTGCGGGAAAAACGACTTTCAATTGCGATGGCGATGCGCGTCGGCTGACAATGTTGGGCTGCGTGCGCAGCGCGCCGCACTTGCGGCGTGGTGTGCAGCAGAGCCGGGGTCCATTCGCCGCCAAGGTGGATCCCGGCTCTGCGGAGCAGCGTTGGCACGCTGCACCGCGTCCGGGACACGAAAGTCTGCGGCTAGCTGGCCAGTTTCATGAAGTCCGGCGGCCTTCGCTCGGCAAACGCCGTAAACGCCTCGCGTGCCTCAATGGTCATCAGCCGCTCCGCAAACTTGCCGCTTTCCGCCGCGATCTGGCCGAGCAGAAGTTCTGGATTGCGCATCAGCCGCTTCGTCGCACTGATCGCACCCGCCGGCTGTTTCGCCAGCCGAGACGCGAGCGCCTTCGCCTCGGCGTCAAGCTGATCAAGCGGCACCACCCGGTTGGCCATGCCCCAGGCGAGCGCGGATTTCGCATCGACGGCCTCGCCGAGCGCGAACATTTCGTAGGCGCGCGCATAGCCGATGCGGAGCGGCATCAGCAGGCTTGAGGCGGCTTCCGGCACCAGCGCGAGATTGACGAACGGCGTCGAAAGCAGCGCATTCTCGGCCAGCACGACCAGATCGCAATGCAGCAGCATCGTGGTGCCGATGCCGACGGCGCGTCCCTGAACGGCGGCGACCAGCGGACGGCTTGATTTCGCGATCGCCTGCACGAAGCGGCCGACATGCCGCTCGCCCTTGAAGGCGCCCGTTGCCATCGCCGCGAACTCGCCGACATCGTTGCCGGCGGTGAACATGTCGCCCTCGCCCCGGATCAGCAGCACGCGAACGGAGCTATCTGTCTCGGCAGCCTCGATCGCGTCCGCCAGCGCACCGTACATCACATTCGACAGCGCATTCTTCTTGTCGGGGCGCGCCATCGTCAGGGTCAGGATTCCGTCACTCTTCTCGATCTTGATATGCTCGGTCATTGGTCTTCTCCTCTGGGAAATCTGGTTTGCAGGCTGGTCAGCCAGCGTGCGACGACATCGATCTCGGCTTCGCTGAAGCCTTCGGTAAGGCGCGCGTTGACCTCGACGAGACCTGCTTTCGCCTGCGCCAGCGCCGTGCGGCCGGCCGGCGTCAGCCACAGCCGCCACGCCCGGCCATCGTCCGGATCGGCGCGTCGCTTGATCAGGTCCGCCGTTGTCATCCGGTCCACCAGCCCGCTGATGCCGGGAGGGCCGAGGTCGAGCGCCGCGCCCGCCTCGCCCATCAGCACGCCGTCGCGCTGGCCGAGAATGAACAGCAACCCGGACTGCGCCGCCGTTACGCCATTGGCTTGCGCCCGCGCCGCCATCCAGCGCTGCAGCCGGCGTTGCGCGACGGTGAGCAGGAATACCAGCCGTGGCTCGCGGCGCGGGCTCACAGACCGCCTAATGCAATTAGTTCGCATGCGAACTATCTAGACGACAACGAGAGATTTGTCACCAGCTTCCAGTCCAGAACTAACTAAAGGCGCTTCTCGTCCCGCCCCTGACTAAGGCCCGGCTGGATTGATCGCCGAGCCAAAAATCACGCAAGCCCAATACCTTGGAGAAAAAATCGATTTTCGATTGACGACACCGGCTTCTCTCGCCAATCTGCGCCGCGATGGGCAGTATCGGATTGAGTTTCAGCGAAGGTCTGGCCGACGATCGGCCGCGAAGCCTGACGTCGGCGGTTCAGGAACGGCTGCGCGCGGACATTCTTTCGACCCGCCTGCTGCCGGGCCAGAAGCTGCATATCGCTGGCCTCGCCAAGCAATTTTCGGTCAGCCTTGCCGCGGTGCGCGAGGCGCTGTCGCGGCTTGTCGCCGACGGGCTGGTACAGGCGTCCGACCAGCGCGGCTTCCGCGTCAGCCCGGTCTCGCCGGCCGATTTGCGCGACGTGACGCAAACCCGCATCGACATCGAGGGCCTGGCGCTGCGGCGCTCGATCGAGCGGGGCGACCAGGCATGGCTCGCCTCGGTGGAGCAAACATTCGCGTCACTCTGTGCCGTGCCCTACACCTATCCTGACGATCCGACCCACCACTACGAAGAATGGGTGGTGCGGCATCGCATCTTTCATCGCACGCTGGTGAACGCCTGCGGCTCGCAGTGGCTGCTCGGCTTCCGCGACGTGCTGCACGAGCAGAGCGAACGCTATCGAAGGCTCTCAATCCGGCGCGACACCGGGAAAATCCGCAACGTCGAGGCCGAGCACGCGGTGATCGTGCAAGCTGTGCTCCAGCGCGATGCCGAGGGCGCGGTCGCGGCGCTTTCCACGCATTTCCGGGCGACCATGAATCTGGTCGAGCTCGCAACACCCGGTGCCGCCAAGGTTGGCGGCACCATCTGATCTTTCGTTCGAAGCCAACCCAAATCAAAAAACGTGTAAGGGGAAACGTCATCATGAAGTTCACACGACGCCACATATTTGCAACGATCGCCGCCGCCAGTCTCCTCGGCGCATCCGGCATCGCACAGGCTGCGGATACCGTTCGCATCGGCCTTCCGACCAAGACCTACTGGCCGACCACGATCGCGGAAACCGCGGTGCGTCAGAAACTGTTCGAGAAGGAAGGCATCAAGGCCGAGCTCACGATCTATCGCGGCGGCGCCGAAACCTTCGAGGCGATGGCGGCGGGCGCGGCCGACGTCATTCTCGATGCGACCTCGCTGGTGTCAGCCGGTCGCAAGAAGGGCGTGAACTCCAAGGTACTCGCGAACGCCGCCATGGGCTATTACGGCTGGCAGTTGATGACGCTTTCCAAGTCGACGCTCGGCGTTCCTGATTTGAAGGGCAAGAAGGTCGCGATCACCTCGGCCGGCTCCGGCTCCGACCTGCTGGCGCTGTGGACCCAGCAGGACAAGAAGATCGAGTTCACCCGCGTGCCCGTCGGCGGCGGCGGCCTGGTGCCGAACCTGCTCGCCGGCAATGTCGACGCGGCGGTGGTCTATTCGCCGCTCAGCTTCCAGATTTCCAAAACAGGCGAAGCCAAAACCATCCTCGACTACTCCAAGGAAGTACCGCCGAACCTCGCCGCTGGCTGGATCGCGCTCGACAAATACGTGCAGGACAAGCCGCAGATGGTGCAGAAGACACTGAACGCGCTCTATGGCGCGCTGGCGTTCATGCGCGCCAACAAGGACGTCTCCGTCAAGCTGATTACCGAGCTCTATGAAATTCCGGCCGAGATCGCGGCGCTGGAATACGAGAACACGATCATGAAGCTGGAAACCGACGGCAGCATGGACGGGCCAAAGATTCCGGAACAGCTTCAACTCGCCCTCGACATGGCCAAGGCCGGCGGCATGAAGGACCTTGGGCCCGCTGCCGAGATCATCTCGACGCAGTTCAAGCCGGTTCCGACCAAGCCCTGAGGCGGCGCGATGCGCGGTTTGGGCGTAAAGGCGGCGCGGGTCGCCATCGTGGTGGCGCTGTTTGCGATCTGGGAAATCCTGTCGCGGAGCGGCATCGTCAATCCGCGCCTGCTGCCGTCGGCCTCGGATACGCTGGTGACGCTGGGCGACCTGCTGCAGCGGGCGAGCATCCGCAAGGATCTCCTGGTGACGGCGAGCGAAGTGCTGACCGCATTCGCGCTCGCCGTGCCGTTCGGCGCGTTGATCGGCTTCCTGATCGCGGAGAACCGCTACTTTGCCGATGTGGCGAAGCCGCTGCTGTTCTTTGCCTTCAGCATCCCGAAGTCGATCTTCCTGCCGATGTTCATCCTGGTGTTCGGCGTCGGCTTCGCGCAGAAGGTCGGATTCGGATTCTTCTCGACGATCTTCATCGTGATCATGTCGACCACGACGGCGGTGGAGTCGGTCAAGGTCGAGCACCTGACCGTCGCCCGCTCCTACGGCGCGACGCCGATGCAGACCGCGTTCCGCGTCTATCTGCCGAGCATGCTTCCGGTGCTCCTGGAGGCGCTGCGGATATCGATGATCTTCAACCTCACCGGCGTCATTCTCGCCGAAATGTACGCCTCGCGCGACGGCATCGGCCACCAGATCGCGACCTGGGGCGAAAACTTCCAGATGAAGCAATTGCTGGCCGGCGTGGTCATGATCGCCGTGATCGCGATTACCTTCAACGAAATGGTCAGATGGGTGGAAACACGATGCAGCCATTGGCGAACATAACCCCGCTGAAGCCGGCCGGCGCGATCGAAGTCCGCAATGTCGGGCAGATCTTCAAGACCACGACGCAGGACGTCACAGCCCTCGAAGACGTCTCGCTCGACGTCAAGCCCGGCCGTTTCGTCGTGCTGGTCGGCCCGAGCGGTTGCGGCAAGTCGACGCTTTTGATGATGATGGCCGGCCTGCGCCAGCAGACCTCGGGCACCATCACCATCAGCGGCAAGCCTATTCCCGAGCCCGATCCCAACCGCGTGGGCGTGGTGTTCCAGGAAGCCAGCCTGTTTCCCTGGCTGACGGCGGAGGAGAACGTCGAATTTCCGCTGGCGCTGCGCCGGGTCTCCAAAAGCGAACGCCGCGCCAAGGCGCAGGATGCGCTGAAACTCGTCGGGCTCGACGGTTTCGGCAAGCGCCATCCACACGAGCTCTCCGGCGGCATGAAGCAGCGCGTCTCGATCGCGCGCGGGCTGGTACAGGATCCGCCGGTGCTGCTGATGGACGAGCCGTTCGCCGCCCTCGACG
>PNLC01000270.1 GCA_013822885.1 Bradyrhizobium sp. | reverse complement strand
TCCCTGGAACAAGCTGCGTCCCGGCGATACGGCCCTTGTCAGCGAGCAACTGGCGCGGCGCCTGAAACTCGGGGTTGGCGACCAGATCGACGTTCCCGCGCCGGGCGGGAACTGGCCACTCCGGGTGGTCGGCATCTATGCAGATTACGGCAATCCGAAGGGCGCGATCACGGTCAACTTCGCGGCGCTGACGCGGCGCTTTCCGGAGGTGCCGCTGACACGCATGGGCTTGCGGGTCGCGCCTCCCAAAATTCCCGCGCTGATCTCGGCGCTGCAGGAGAAATTCAAGCTCGACGACCGCAGCGTCGCCGATCAGGCGACGATGAAGGCGGAATCGACCCGGATATTCAACCGCACCTTTGCGGTGACCGCGGCGCTGAATGCCTTCACGCTCGGTGTCGCCGGCGTTGCGCTGCTGACCAGCCTGCTGACCTTGGCCAACTCGCGCCTGCCGCAACTGGCGCCGCTGTGGGCGATCGGCATCACGCGGCGGCAGCTCGCCGGCATCGAACTCCTGAAAACGATGTCGGTTGCGCTGATCACCACCGTGCTGGCACTTCCGCTGGGATTGCTGGTGGCGTGGTGCCTGCTTGCGATCGTCAACGTCAAGGCGTTCGGCTGGCGACTCCCTTTTCACGTCTTCCCGACGCAACTGCTCTGGCTCGTCGGTGTCGCGATGGCGGCTGCGTTTGCAGCGGCGGCCCTCCCGGTCATCAGGCTGGCGCGCATGCAGCCGGCGAGCCTGATCAGGGTCTTTGCCAATGAACGCTAGCGGTACCATTACCCGCCGCGGCTTCGTCGGCGGCGCAATCCTCGCCGGACTCGGCGGCAAGACATTTGCGCAGGGCTTCGCCGGGCTCGGCGAGAGCGCCGACGGATTTGCAGCCGTCGTTCCCGGCAGGACGTTTGCATTTCCCGCCGACCACGGCCCGCATCCTGAATTTCGTATCGAGTGGTGGTACGTGACCGCCAATCTCGCTGACAACAACGGGACAGCCTATGGCGCGCAGTGGACGCTGTTTCGCCAGGCCATCGCCGCCGGGCCGCCGCAGGAAGGCTGGGCCAACCAGCAGATATGGATGGGCCATGCGGCGGTGACGCGGGCCGATACGCATCGCGTCAGCCAGACCTTCGCGCGCGGCGGCATCGGCCAGGCCGGCGTCGAAGCCGCGCCGTTTCACGCCTGGATCGACAATTGGGAGATGCGCGGGCTCGACGCGATGAATGAGACAAACGTCGCGCCGCTTCGGCTGAGCGCGTCGGGCACCGATTTCAGCTATGCGCTGCGCCTCGATGCGGACCGTCCGCTGGTGCTGCAGGGCGACGGCGGCTACAGCCGGAAATCGCTGCGCGAGCAGGCCTCATACTATTACAGCCAGCCGCATTATGCGGCGAAAGGCAGCATCGTCATCGACGACAAGCCGGTCGATGTGACCGGACAGGCCTGGCTCGACCGCGAGTGGAGCAGCCAGCCGCTGGCGTCGGATCAAAGCGGATGGGACTGGCTCTCGCTGCATTTCAAGAGCGGCGACAAGCTGATGCTGTACCGGATGCGCCAGAGCGACGGCCAGCATTACGGTTCGGGAAAATGGATCGCGCCCGACGGCAAGACCGAGTTGCTCGGCTCCGCCGACATCGCGATGACGCCGCTGGTTATCACCGAGATCGAGGGCAGAAAAATTCCGACTTCATGGCGCATTGCCGTGCCGAAGATGGCGCTGTCGATCGAGTGCACGCCGCTCAATGCCAGGAGCTGGATGGGAACGAGCTTTCCCTATTGGGAGGGCCCGATCAGCTTTGCCGGCAGCCATGCGGGGGTGGGTTATCTGGAGATGACCGGCTATTGAGCCGCCCAGACACAAAATATCGAAAACAACCCCATGCAAAGTAGAATGGGCCCCAGTTTGTAGTCCCGGCCTTGAGCCGGGACCCATACGCCGTGTCCTATCGATGAAGCAGGATGCGAGACGACCGCACTAACAGCGGGCGTCTGTGGCTATGGGTCCCGGCTCAAGGCCGGGACGACTCGTGGTGAAAGACGAGCCTATTTTACCAGCGGGCAGCCCGAGTCCTTTGCCGCTGGGAACGCCTTGTCGCCGGGCACGACCGCGAGCTGCTTGTAGTAGTCCCACGGCTTCTTCGACTCCGACGGTTTCTTGACCTCGAACAGATAGAGGTCGTGCACCATGCGGCCGTTTTCGAGCACCTTGCCGCCCTGCGCGAAGTCGTCGTTGACCGGAAGCTCTTTCAGCTTCTTCGTCACCGCCTCGGTGTCCTTGGTGCCTGCCGCCTTCACCGCCTTCAGATATTGCAGCGTCGCCGAGTAGGTGCCGGCCTGGATCATGTTCGGCATGCGGCCGGTGCGCTTGAAGAAGCGTTCGGCGAGATTGCGGCTCTTGTCATCGCGGTCCCAGTAATAGCCTTCCGTCAGCACCAGGCCCTGCGACGCTTCGAGGCCGAGGCCGTGAACTTCGGCCAGCGTCAGCAGCAGGCCGGCGAGCTTCTGGCCGCTCTTGACGATGCCGAATTCCGCCGCCTGCTTGATCGAGTTTGTGGTGTCGAGGCCGGCATTGGCGAGACCGATGATCTTGGCCTTTGAGCTCTGCGCCTGCAGCAGGAACGAGGAGAAGTCCGACGAGTTCAGGGGAATGCGGACCGCGCCCAGCACCTTGCCGCCCTTCGCCTTGACGAAGTCGCTGGTGTCCTTTTCGAGCGCATGACCGAAGGCGTAGTCGGCGGTCATGAAGAACCAGCTATCGCCGCCGGATTCCACCAGCGCGCCGCCGGTGCCGAACGCCAGCGCGTGCGTATCGTAGGCCCAGTGGAAGCCGTAAGGTTGACAGGCGTCGCCGGTAAGGCGCGATGTTGCAGCACCGACGACGATGTCGATCTTCTTCATCTGCCTGGAGAGATCGTGGATCGCCAGCGCGACCGAGGAGGTCGTCAACTCCGTGATCATGTCGACGCCTTCGACCTCATACCAGCGGCGTCCAATGGCGGCGGCGAGATCCGGCTTGTTCTGGTGGTCGGCGGAGACGAGTTCGATCTTCTGGCCCAGCACTTCGCCGCCGAAATCCTCGATCGCCATCCTGGCCGCCTCGACCGACCATTTGCCGCCGTAATCGGCGTAGACGCCGGACTGGTCGTTCAGAATGCCGATCTTGACGCCCTGCGCCGACGCGGGCGCGGCGAGCAAGAGACAACCCGCCGCAACGGCGGCCAACAATCCCGACTTCATTTTTTTCTCCCGGAATTTTTTGTCAGTGCAACCTGACGACACTATTCAATAACCCCGCACCTGCCCATCCATTTCGGATAGGTCAAAAGTAGTGGGAACTTGATCCGTCATTCCGGGGCGCGCGAAGCGCGAGCCCGGAATCCATCTCCCAACAGGTTTTGCGGCCCGATGGATTCCGGGCTCGCGACTTCGTCGCGCCCCGTAATGACGACGGTGGTGGTCACTCACGTCGCGGCCGGCTTCTTGCCTTTCCCATCCGCCAGGTTGCGGACGATGACGTAGAAGATCGGCGTGAAGACCAGGCCGAACAGGGTCACGCCGATCATGCCGAAGAACACGGCGACGCCAACCGCCTGGCGCATCTCCGAGCCAGAGCCCGAGGAAATCACCAGCGGCAGCACGCCGAGGATGAACGCAAACGAAGTCATCAGGATCGGCCGCAGCCGCAGCCGGCAGGCTTCGATGACGGCCTCCAGCCGCGCCTTGCCTTCCAGCTCGATATCGCGCGCGAACTCCACGATCAGAATGGCATTCTTGGCCGCAAGCCCCACCAGCACCACGAACCCGATCTGGGTCAGGATGTTGACGTCCTGTCCCATGATCCGCACGCCGATGGTCGCGGCCAGCAGGCACATCGGCACGATCAGGATGACCGCGAACGGCAGGCTCCAGCTGCCATATTGCGCCGCCAGCACCAGGTACACGAACAGCACGCAGATCGGGAACACGAGGAGACCGGCATTGCCGCCGGTCACCTGCTGGTAGGACAGGTCCGTCCACTCGAAGTCGAAGCCGCTCGGCAGCGTGTCCTCGGCGAGCTTCTTCATGGTGTTGATGGCGGTAGCCGAACTGGTCCCCGGCAACGTGTCGCCCTGCAATTCGGAAGCCGGATAAAGATTGTAGCGCGCGACGCGGTCCGGGCCGGAGACGTCCCTGAAGTCCACGACGCTGCCGAGCATCACCATGTCGCCGGCGGCGTTGCGGGTGCGCAGTCGCGCGATGTCGGCGCTCTCCTTCCGGAACGGCAGGTCGGCCTGCGCCGTGACGTGGTAGGTGCGCCCGAACAGGTTGAAGTCGTTGACATAGGACGAACCGAAATAGGTCTGGATGGTGTCGGTGATACCAGCGATCGGCACGCCGAGCTTCTGCGCCTTGACGCGATCGATATCGACGAACAGTTGCGGCGTGTTGGCCGAGAACGGCGAGAACACCTGGGTCAGGCCCGGTGCCTTGCGCGCAGCGCCGACCAGTTCATCGGTCGCAGCCGCCAGCATCTCGGAGCCGCGGCCCTGACGGTCCTGGATGCGCATGGTGAAGCCGCCGCCGGTGCCGATGCCGGGAACCGCAGGCGGCGGGATCACGATGATGAAGGCCCCCTGGATGCTGGCCAGCCGCTTGCGCAGGTCATTGGCAACCGCATTCGCCGACAGTCCCTTTTTGTGGCGCTCCTCCGCATCCTCAAACACGGGGAATAGCGCCGCCGCGTTGCTCGCCTGCGTTCGGGTTGCGCCCGAGAAGCCCGCGAAGGCCGCCACGCGAATGATGCCGGGTGTATCGAGCGCGATCCGCTCGACCTCGCGGACCACCTCGGTGGTCCGTGCCAGCGATGCGGCGCCGGGCAGTTGCACCGAAATGATGACGTATCCCCGATCCTGCGCCGGGATGAAGCCTTGCGGCGTCGTCATCAAGAGCCATGCGGCGCTGCCGATCAGCGCCACATAGACCAGCAGCATGGCAGCGGAATGCCGGATCACGAAGTTCGCGGCGCGACCATAGCCATGCGCCAGCCGGTCGAAACCGCGATTGAACAGGCCGGTAAACCAGTCCCAGCCGCGCGCGATGAAATTCCAGCTTGCCGGCGGCCGCTTATCCGCATGCGGCTGCAGGATCAGCGAGGCCAGCGCCGGCGACAGCGTCAGCGAGCAGAAGCACGAAATCGCGGTCGCGACCGCAATGGTAACGGCGAACTGCTGGAAGAACTGCCCTGAGATGCCGCCGAGAAACGCCGTCGGCACGAACACGGCGCACAGCACCAGCGCGATCGACACCAGCGCGCTGCCGACCTCATCCATGGTGCGCAGTGCCGCATCGCGGCGACTCATGCCGTGCTCGAGATGGCGCTCGACGTTTTCGACCACCACGATGGCGTCATCGACAACGATGCCGACCGCAAGCACGAGGCCGAACAGGGTCAGATTGTTGATCGAGAAGCCCAGCGCCGCCATCACGGCAAAGGTGCCGACCAGCGACACCGGGATCGCGATGATGGGAATGAGGGCGGGGCGCCAGCCCTGCAGGAACACCAGCACCACGATCACGACCAGCACCATGGCCTCATAGATCGTCTTGATCAGCTCGCTGACGGACTGCGCGATGAATTCGGTCGGGTTGTAGCCAATGTTGTAATCCAGCCCGCGCGGAAAGCTCGTCTTCAGCCGCTCCAGGGTGGTGGAAATATTCTTGGCGGTCGCCAGCGCGTTCGAGCCCGGCCGCTGCGTCACCAGCATGGCGACAGCGGATTTTCTGAGCAGGAAGCTGTTGGTCGAATAGGCCAGCGCGCCGAGCTCGATCCGCGCGACATCGCGCAGCTTGACCGTGCGCCCGTCGGCGCCGGCCTTGACCACGATCTCCTCGAACTGTTTTGGATCCTTCAGACGGCCGGTGAAGGTGAGGTTCGGCGAAAAGGCGCGGTCGGCGATCGGCGGTTCCGCGATCTGGCCGCCCGCGATCTGCACGTTTTGCGCGCGGATTGCCGCCACCACCTCGCTCGCGGTCAGGCCCAGCGTGGCGATCTTGTCGGGATCGAGCCATAGCCGCATCGAATAGTCGCGCGCGCCGAAAATCTGGATATCGCCGACGCCGTCGAGCCGGAGCAACTGGTCGCGGACCTGCAGCAGCGCATAATTGCTGATGTAGAGCTGGTCGAACGTGTCGTCCGGCGACAGCATGAACGCGACCATCAGGATGTCGGGG
>PNLC01000269.1 GCA_013822885.1 Bradyrhizobium sp. | reverse complement strand
AGGTGTAGCCGCCACCGGGCTTGCGGCGGCCGGCGTATTTCTGATTGCATTCGGCGAGCGCGGCCGTCTTGTCCTCTTTTGTCTTTGCCTTCTCGGCGACGTCGGCGCATGACTCGAAATCAACAGGCGAGCTACGCCACCACTGCGCATCACTGCGCACCGGCGCCAGCACCGCGACGCTTCCGATGGCGGCAATAGCAAACGCAAATGGACGTGAGGCGATCACGAACGACATTCTCCAGCCGAATTCTTGGGAGTTATGATTGATTCGATTGTCATCATTTTGGCAGCGCTGTCATCCCCTTATTGCACGGTTTTCCCGCGGGCGGCGAGACCATAACGGGCGGATGTGACCGATGGAACACACCGTCGCATGGTCAGAATTATTCAGGAAATTCAACGATCAAACTGCGCGGCGCGCATTGCGCGGAAGTGATCGAAAGTGCGCCGACTGTGGATGAGCGGGGGATATGCTCGCTAGATTGTGGCAACAATCAGTCGATTCCCCTGGCGCGAGCCAGCGTGCGCGATGCGGGTTCGTCAAAGGCTGCGCGATATAGCCTTGCAAATTCACCCATGTGATGGAAGCCGTTGGCCCTGGCGCACGATGTCACCGTGATCGCGTCGGACCCTTTCACGAGTTGCGTGCGCGCCGACCAAAGCTGCTTGAGACGCAGATAGCGATGCAGGCTCATGCCGCGCACGCTAGCCACTGCCGTGCCCAGCGTTCTGACCGAGACGCCGCATTGTTCGGCGAGGTCGGCGCTGTAGATCGGCGAAGCGGCGTGATAGGCGACGTATTCGTCGACCATGCGCACCAGGCGGCAATAGCTCTTGCTGGCGGTCCTGCTCGATATCTGCGCTGTCCTGCTGCGGCGGAACATGTCGTCGATGGCAAGCAGCAGGGATTCCTGCAGGGCGAGTGCGAAGCCGGGCTCCTTCATCAGATGCGGTTCGTCGGAAGCGGTTCGCAGAATGCCGGAAGCGACCGACCTGACGGCCGCCAACGCACTTATGTCAGGCGTGAATCCGAATAGCCGATCCGGTGTCTCGAACCACTCCCGGTCCCGCAAGGCGGCCCCGAAGGTGACGATCGCGTGCAGCGACCCGCGTGGTTCGAAAAACTGAATATCCACATTGCCGCGCATCCCGATGAAGGCCGGCCCGTTCACGGAAATGCCGTTGGCCGATACTTCGTGATCGTCCTCGAGCTGAAAGATGACGACGCCGTGCGCCATGCGGTAGCTGACATCGACGATGCGGGGGAACGAGGTCAGCGCCGTGATCTGGCAGCAAGGCAGTTGCACCGTCGCGCGGGCAGTGTGGAAATTCACGAGATTCAACGGAACGCTGCGCGCGTCCGCGACGAACTCGACCGGCCGGAAGGCATCGATATCGAAAAATTGCGCGATCGAAAGCGCGGGTGAGGGAACAAGGTTGTGGAACAGCATCGTGGGTAAACCGGCGTTCAAATCGTCGCCCCTCCACAGTCGAACGGTCTGGTTAACTTGGTGTTAAGGCGCACGCAGGGGTTGAAGTTTATGTTGGGGGATAACGAACCTATCTAAATCCATTATAGCTGCTCCTGCGGAATCTTACTTGTTTTGGGACGGCGGAACCGTCATGTGGGCAGCGGGCAAAATTGCACTGCGCTGCCGATGTTGCGCCAGTTCGCGGAACAACAGAATAAAATGACGCATCGTTCGTCGCGACGGTTGCACGCGCGAATGCGATGAAGCCACCAGGGGAGAGACTGTCTGCATGAGCATCACCACCGCCATGACGAGCGTGCCAAAGCCCGCGCCCGAACTGATCGAGGCGTTCAGGGAAGCGCCGACATGTATCATCAGCGATAATCTCGCCAGGCTTCCGGGGGCCGTAGGCTTGCGGCCTTTCCATCGCGGCGGCCGGATGGTCGGAACCGCCTTCACCGTGCGCACGCGGCCCGGCGACAATCTGGCGATCCATCACGCGCTCGAGCTGGTCGGGCCGGGCGACGTGATCGTGGTCGATGGCGGCGGCGACGAGACCAGGGCGCTGGTCGGCGAGATCATGAAGAACATCGCCGAACATAGAGGCGCGGCAGGCTATGTGATCGACGGCGCGATCCGCGACGTCGCCGCGTTCGCGGCGTCGGACTTCCCGTGTTTTGCCCGCGCGGTCATCCATCGTGGCCCCTACAAGAGCGGGCCGGGCGAAATCAACGTGCCGGTTTCGATCGGCGGGTCGGTGATCAGCCCCGGCGACATCGTGGTGGGCGACGAGGACGGCGTGGTGTCGTTTCCGGCCTCGGTCGCGACCAGTTTGCTCGAGGCGGTGCGCGCCCAGATCGTGCGCGAAGAGCAAACGCTCGTCTCGATCCGGGAAGGCCGCTACCAGGGCGGCTACGCCAAGTCCTGATCGACAAGTCTTGATTGACGCGCCATGCGCGTGAGGGAGGAACGATGAGTCAGAAGAGCGAATTTCACAATTTGGACAATCCGGACGACGGCCTGTTTCGCGATCTTGCAGCCGGCGTCACCACGCGCATCTTTTCCGGCGAGCACGCCATGCTGTCGGTGGTGACGCTGGGGCCGCATGCGGAAGGCACCCTGCATCATCATCCCGAGGAGCAATGGGGCGTGCTGCTCGATGGCTCGGCGATCCGGGTTCAGGGCGGCGAGGAAATTGCGGTCAAGAAGGGCGATTTCTGGCGCACGCCGGGCAACGTGCCGCATACGATGCGGGCTGGTCCGGAGGGGGCGCGCGTGCTCGACATTTTCAGCCCGCCACGGCCCGAGTACAAAAAGGCCGGGTCGGGCTTCGGAAATTCGTAAAGTTTTGCAACTAAGAACAAGAAACTTCAGAAAACAATCGGGAGGAGAACCTTGGTGAAGATAACGAGACGGAAATTGCTTGCGGCGTCGGCTGCGTTCGCGGTCGCGCCGGCTTTGGCCCAGCAGGCCAAGAACATGACGCTGGTGGTGCCGTTCCCGCCCGGCGGATCCACCGACGCGCTGGCGCGGCTGCTGCAGTCGCATTTGCAGACGAAGCTCAGCCGCACCGTCCTGGTGGAAAACAAGTCGGGCGCTGCCGGCTCGCTCGGCGCCGTGCAGGTGGCCAAGAGTGCGCCCGACGGCGCGACCTTTCTCGTGACCTTCGATTCGCACGCGGTGATTCCCTCGATTCTCGAAAAGCCGGGGCTGGACGTCGAGAAGGATTTGATGCCGGTGTTCCTGGTCGGCACCGCGCCTTACGTCGTCGCCGCGAATGCCGAGCGGCCGTACAAGAGCTTTGCCGACGTGATTGCGGCCTGCAAGGCAAACCCGGGCGCTGTGAAATATGCCTCGGTCGGCATCGGCACGCTCGGCCATCTCGCCATGACCGTGCTCGGCAAGAAGGCCGGCGTCGAGATCACACATGTGCCGTATCGTGGCGGTGGCCCCGCCATGAACGACGTGCTCGGCGGCCATGTCGACCTGATCGTGGGATCGGCGGCGCTGATCACGGCGCAACTCGGCACCAACCGGCTGCGCCCGATCCTGCAGATGGGACGCGAGCGGATGCCCGCGCTCAGGGACACCCAGACCGCGATCGAGGCCGGCTATCCCGATTTCGAGACGCTGGCCTGGTGGGGCATCTTTGCGCCAAAGGACACGCCGCCCGATGTCATCGCCAGCATGGCGAAATCCGTGAAGGAAATCCTGAGCGAGTCGGCCGTCGCGGCAAACCTGAAGGAGACGCAGCAGATGACGCTGCTGCTCGCCGACGCCAAGGACTTCCAGACGTTCTTTGCCAAGCAGGTCAGCGTCTGGGGCCAGGTCGTCCGCGAGAACAACATCAAGGCGTAGGGACGGAACGTGGGTTTCCGAGCCTGATCGGACGACTAGGCCGTGTACCCATAAACCCGGCGGCGTGATGCGACTAAAGCAATGTCTTTTTTGCCCCTATAGCGACCGACTTCGTGCGGTAGCGCAATATGTCGCGATGGCGGACAGTCGCTCTAGGGCCGGAGAGCAGAGGTTGAGACGATCAGGCCATGGCATGCGTCTGTCCACGCTAGGCCAACTCGGCCAAGCGTGAACGAGTCCCTTTGATCAGACGGTCGGGACGGTACCGCCGTCGATAACAAACTCAGCGCCGTGGATCGAGGCGGCGCGATCCGAGGCCAAGTAGGCGATGACGTCGGCGACCTCATAAGGTTCGGCCGCACGCCCGGTGGAAATCCCGCCCAGACTGTCTAGGACGACTTGCCGCGCCTCCTCGATCGTACCGCCATTGGCGGCCTGCAGACGTTTCAACAAGTCGACGGAGGACTCGGTCATGATCCAGCCGGGGGAGACGACGTTGACCCTCACGCCCTTCGGTCCCAGCTCCTTAGAGATCGACTTGCTGTAGGTTCTGAGCGCGGCCTTGGCGGCGGCGTAGGCGGTAGTCGCCTCGGGCAGAGGCAGGACCGACTGGATGGAGGCGACGTGCACCACCGCGCCCGCGCCCCGCTCGATCATCTGCGGAACCAGGAGACGATCAAGGCGGACCGTGGCCAGAAGGTTCAGGTTCAGTTCGGAGAGCCAGTGCTCGTCCGTCAGTGCGACAAAGCCACCGCCTGGCGTGGACGAACCGCCGATGACGTGGGCCAGGATGTCTACGCCGCCCATACGCTCGAGCGCCGCCTCGGCCAGCGCTTTCCCACCCTCGGAAGTTGTCAGGTCCGCCTGGACGAACTCGACGCCGTCTACAGGCTCCATCGCTCCGCGGGCGGCGGTGATTACCCGGGCGCCGCCGGCCAGGAAGCGGTCGACGGTGGCGCGGCCCAGACCTTTGGTGCCGCCGCTGATGAGCACACGCTTGCCCGCGAACTCTGTCGGATCAGCTGCGATGTTCATGCCGTGATCTCCAGGGCTTTGATGGCGTCATTTTCGAGCGTAAAGCGGTAGGTGAAGCGGATCGGACTGCCCTTGAAGTCGCCACGGGCGGGGCCTTCGACGACGACCTGACCGTCCTCGTGCCGGAGAGTGTCCGGCGTGAAGATCGCCTTAGCGGCGATCACCGCTTCCTCAAGCAAGCGCCTGATTTCAGCGCGACCCTGAAGAACGGCACCGTTGTCGAGAAGGACGGCGTCGGATGCGAAGAGTTTCAGCATGCCATCGGCGTCGAGGCGGGCGTTCGCAGCTACATACGCTGCGATCGGGGTAGGTAGTTCGAGCGACATTGTTTTTGTCCTGCTTGCTGCGGTCGCAGCCTGGAGCGGCTGCAAGTGCGCCTGCCAGCCAAGATAGCGATGGACATCTGGGGCGATAATCAGGACAATTCGGGATGTTTCATCGCGAAAATCAGGACAATGTTGCAGAGCAGCCTGAACGAGTTGGATGCCGTTCTCATGGTCGCCCGCCGGGGCAAGTTCCGAACGGCGGCGCTTGAGCTCGGGGTCTCAACGACCGCGCTCAGCAATGCGGTCAGAAAGCTGGAGCGCACGCTTGGCATAAGGCTTTTCAACCGGACGACGCGGAGCGTTTCCTTGACAGAGGCGGGCCAGCAATTCGTCGCGCAGGTCGCGCCCGCCGTACGAGACATTCATGAGGCGATGGACGTCGCGCGCTCTCGACAGGCCACGCCTTCAGGCACACTTCGCATAAACGCCTTCCCGACAGCGGCGCGGGAAATCTTCTCTTGGCTTGTCCTGCCGTTCCTGCGCGCTCACCCTCAGGTCCACATCGACATCGTTACAGAGGGGCGCTTGGTCGACATTGTCGCGGGCGGCTTCGACCTCGGCGTCCGTAGCGCCGACCTCGTGCCGGCCGACATGATCGCACTCCCATTGGGGGTTCTGCGGCGCAATGTTGTGGTCGGCACACCGAGCTATCTGAAAGCGCACGGGACGCCCCTGACTCCCCAGGACCTCACCGAGCATACTTGTCTCCGCGTCAGGCTCCCTAATGGCGCGATCCATCGCTGGCCGTTCGAGAAGGATGGACAATCGGTCCATATCGACGTCGAGGGCGCCATCACTCTCGACGAAGCTAGCCTCGCGCGCACCGCAGTCCTCGCGTCCGTAGGTCTGGCTTTAGCAATGGAATCCGATGTACGAGACGACATCGAGGCAGGCCGCCTTGTGCGCGTGCTTGAGGATTGGACGCCCATTCTGTCGCCGTTGAGCCTCTACTATCCGAGCCGACGCAACCCAACCGCCGCGTTCAAGGCGTTCGTCGACTTCGCGCGGCGGCAAAGTGG